>DLZA01000002.1:0-3671 GCA_003447515.1 Paracoccaceae bacterium | reverse complement strand
ATGAGTGAGATGATTGCTATGGTTATGGATATAAAAAACCTTCAAGAGAGATTAGGTCGTGCAAGCCCTACTATAACATTGAGCACCTACCGTCATCGTTACAAAGAGCAAAAACGTAATGTTAATAGGCGGGCATTAAACGTTTGGGAAGATTAACTTCATGCCGTACGTGATGTTATAGGCGTCAGCTTTTTGTAGATAATTGGAGCCTAAGTGTGGGGGATGTTGTGCTATACAGGCAGCGCTGACGTCGAGTATAACAACTTTCTAAAAACCACCCATTTTGTTGAGGAAAAAGGTACATGGCTTTCAAAACGGCAATTATTGGCTTAGGCATCATGGGGCAACGTATGATGGAGCACATGACGCTGCACCCTGAATTTGTTGTAGAAAAATTTTGGGATCCTAATGCTGTAGCGTGCGAAGCAGCGTGGAAATTGGCTTCCAATTCCGTTGTTGCTTCGAGCCCAGAGGATGCAATGCGTGACGCAGAAGTGGTTTATATTGCATGTCCGCCTGCTCCGCGTCGTGCATATGCGCTGACTGCTGCAGGACAAGGAAAAGCCATATTTTTAGAAAAACCATTGGGAGTTAACATATCAGAAAGCGGTGAATTGGTGAAGACACTCACGGCAGCGGGTGTGCCGGCGGCCGTAAACTTCACTCAGGCGTCAGGACGCGCATTAACCAACATTTCTCAAGCATCTAAATGTGGTGAATTGGGTGATCTGATAGGTATTGATATCATTGTGACCTATCCGCAGTGGCCACGCGGATGGCAACATACGGCGGATTGGTTACGTTTTTCTGATGAGGGAGGAATGACCCGTGAGGTGATTTCCCATTTTATATTCTTTAGTGAACGTATTTTAGGGCCGCTGAAATTAGTCTGGGCATGTACTAATTTTCCCGCTGAAGATAATTTATGTGAGACACACGTTGCGGCGCGTTTAGTTAATGAAGCAGGTTTGCCAGTTACCATTATGGGGAGTGTTGGTGGCGCCCAACCTGAGCGACAAGAGGTAACAATCAAAGGTTCCCAAAAAAGTCGGCGGATTTCTGAATTTTCTATAGATACGGTTTCATCCGGAGGTCCATTTGTACCTACGAACATTAACTCTGATGATACCCGTGCAACGAGCTTAAAGGCCCAATTAGATCATTTGGCTCTTTTGATGGCCGGTGAACCCAATAGCTTGGCAACTATTGATGAGGCACTTCGGGTTCAAATTCTGATTGAGGGCATTTTGGGAAGTCCCTGTCCAATTCCCTAATGATAAATTCATTTAACGACGGTTGTCTTTAGGTTCAATATTTTTACTCTATATTTAAAGGAAGAACGTAATCTCGTTGTGTATGAAAAGCTCTTTATATTGTGCAGTAACGAACGGGGATCGACGGCTAGTAATGCCAGCTTTCTCATGTTCTTTTTGGGTAAGAGACAAAAGTGGGTCCAACTATGAAACTTCGTGCTAATCATCTTTATCCTTCGCGTCGTTCGGCAGTTTTGGCTGAAAACGTCGTCACCACATCCCATCCCTTAGCGGCGCAAGCAGGACTTTTGATGCTTAGCAAAGGTGGCAATGCGGTGGACGCCGCGATTGCAACGGCAATTACACTAACACTGGTTGAACCAACCGGGAATGGGATAGGGTCAGACGCTTTTGCTATCCTTTGGGATGGTCAACAGTTGCATGGACTAAATGCCTCTGGTCGTTCCCCTGCGGGCTGGACACAGGACCGTTTCGCTAAGTACAATAAGATGCCCTTTCGCGGTTGGGAAAGCGTAACGGTTCCAGGTGCTGTTTCCGCATGGGTTGCTTTGTCTGAGCGTTTTGGCAAGCTACCGTTTGCTGATTTGTTTGGACCAGCGATAGGCTATGCAAATGACGGATTTATAGTCACGCCAGTAATCGCTGAGTTATGGCGTCGGGCCGCAGAGGATCTCGGTCATTACCCCGGTTTCGCGGAGACGTTTTTACCACACGGGAAAGCACCCAAAGCTGGCGAACGGTTTTTTAACAAGCCCCTTGCAAAGACACTTCAATTGATCGCGCAAACTAAAGGTGAGGCATTCTATAAAGGCACTTTGGCTGATGCTATTTGTGACTGTGCGTTGGAACATGGTGCGGCGTTGAGTCGGGATGATATGGCTGCACACAAGGTCGATTGGTGCGGTACTCTCTCAAAAAATTTTGACGCCTTGGAATTGCACGAAATCCCGCCAAATGGTCAAGGAATCACAGCATTGATGGCGCTGGGCATTCTTTCGCATACGCGCATTCGTGAACTAAATAGTGATGATCCACTTGCAATCCATCTTCAAGTGGAGGCGATAAAACTGGCGCTTGTAGACGCGGAAACCTATGTCGCAGATGATAAATATATGTCGGAAGTCACATCTAAAAATCTGCTAGATGAAGCCTATTTGGCCCGCCGTGCTGCGTTGATCGATGAAACTTGTGCGCAGGATTTTAAAATTGGTGCGCCGATTAACGGTGGTACGGTTTATTTAACGGCTGCCGATGCGTCAGGTATGATGGTGTCCTTCATTCAATCAAACTATGCTGGCTTTGGATCCGGCATTGCGATCCCGGGTACGGGTATAACAATGCAAAACCGGGGTGCAGGGTTTTCGCTTGATCCAGCTAGTCCAAATGTAGTTGGGCCTAAAAAGCGCCCGTTTCATACTATAATTCCAGGATTTTTGATGGGGCCTAATGGTCCGTTGATGAGCTTTGGAGTTATGGGGGGGCCGATGCAGGCGCAAGGCCATGTTCAGATGGTATTACGGACCCAAGTTTGGGGTCAAGATCCGCAAATGGCAGTTGATGCGCCGCGTTGGAGGTTTGTTGAGGGACTGAAGCTCGCGTGTGAAGATGTGATGCCAGCAGCGACATTAAAGTATTTGGCACAAATAGGTCACCTGATCGAGCTTGAACCGCCTGACAATGCTTTTGGCTTTGGTGGAGCGCAATTGCTCTGCCGATTGGCTGATGGGGCTTATGCTGCGGGTTCTGATCCGCGGAAAGATGGTTTAGCTGCGGGATTTTAGTTCACGCAAAAACGTGATGCTACTATTGCTGAGTGGCGCTAATTATTGAGCCTACAGTTTCAGGCTGCACCAGAAATCTGATGCGAGTTCTCATTCGTCTGACAGCACCTTTCGCGAGCTACATTCGAAAAATTAATTGATTATTGCTGCTTTAAAAGCTAGCGAGACTTTAATCGAATAAGCTTTAGTATGTTACAGTGTTTACTACTCTTGAAACAAGCTAGGCATGCACAGTAGTACGCGAACTCAAAAACAAAGGCTTCCTCGGGAGAAAAGAAAGCCTTAGGTTGATTTCTGCTCATTTCGACGGTGTTTTACCCGACTTATAGTATTGGTATGATACTTTTGGTCAATTAACAAAGATATTAATTCTGTATTTTCAAATAGGCAAATTTTTGCTGCATGCAAAAAATTTCGGACTCATCAATTACTGCACATTTTACCTTCAATTTTGCATAATTTGAGCATCATCTCTGCATTTTATTTCGCCAAATGACCTTTGAGCGGTCGAGGAAAGCGACCGCTTAAAGGTTGGCTTCATCCAGAACCAGTCTCAAACCTTCTCTCTGGCGATTGATATAGGTCGCTCATCGTCAGAGAGATTTTTAGCGACCTA
>DLZA01000295.1:2647-3108 GCA_003447515.1 Paracoccaceae bacterium | reverse complement strand
CGAGAGAAAGCGGAACAAAGATAAATTATAATCCAGCAATTTGTTGGGTCATACTATGAGGGCGGACGGCGCTCATGAAATTATTTGGAGCTACAAATGAGTGATCCTTTTCAAAATGTTGACGATGCTGGCATCAATTTTGCGGAAGCAACCGCCGAGACAATGGAGATAAGACAGTCTGAGCCAGTAATGGAACGTATAGTTTCCAATTACCTGAATGAACTTGAATTCAAAAATAATAGTTTAACAGTCGAGATAGGCTGCGGCGCAGGGTCAATCAGCCGTCGTATTGCCCAACATGCTGGTGGTTCTAAGGTTTTGGGCTTTGATCCATCTGCCAATTACATCGAAATGGCCCAAAAATATTCTAAAGGTCATAAAAATCTGACATTTTCCGCTACCGATGGGAAACACATCCCAATCGAAGACGCCGCGGTAGATCATGTAATCTTTCACACCGT
>DLZA01000295.1:2085-2543 GCA_003447515.1 Paracoccaceae bacterium | reverse complement strand
AGTCGAGATAGGCTGCGGCGCAGGATCAATCAGCCGTCGTATTGCCCAACATGCTGGTAGTTCTACGGTTTTGGGCTTTGATCCATCTGCCAATTACATCGAAATGGCCCAAAAATATTCTAAAGGTCATAAAAATCTGACATTTTCCGCTACCGATGGAAAACACATCCCAATCGAAGACGCAGCAGCAGATCATGTAATCTTTCACACCGTACTTTCACACGTTGTCGAGCCAAACTTATTAATAGCCGAAGCCCACAGGCTTTTACGTAACGGCGGAAAATTGGTAATTTGTGATGCCGATTTTGCAAAAGCTACGCTGGAATGTTTCCCAGACGATCCACTTTCGATTGCGTCCGCATCATTTGTGAGGAGCCACGTGACTGATCCTCATCTAATCGGCAAAATAAAACCTTTGCTTTCAGATGTCGGGTTTACGATTGAAAATTTTGATGTGG
>DLZA01000295.1:0-1677 GCA_003447515.1 Paracoccaceae bacterium | reverse complement strand
AGCTGGATTAGCCAACGCTCTGGTCGCGGAATATGACCGCCGTGTTCAGAATGACACGCTATACGGCTTCCTCCCGTTCTTCACGTTTATTGCGGAGAAATAACGTTTCAGGCATCCGCTATGCGCGCCATTCTGACAACGCTGATGTTGACCATTGCGTCAGAGACAGTGGCTAAGTGTAGTAACCTATTTGACGAACCATGGTGGATAACTGCGACAACGGCTAATTTGCGGGTTGAATTAGATCAAGCAGCTGGAGTTATGGAGCGAAATGCTTGGGGCGAAACACAACTGCACTATGCTGCGTAAAAAGGCACAACACAAGTTATCCAAGCCTTGCTGGACGCAGGAGCGAACAAAAAAGCAACGAATAAACATGGCAGAGCGCCATTGGACCTAGGTCCAAAACTTAGAACTTGCAGGGCACAAAGGCCTACTGGGTACTTACAGACGCACAATAAAATCAATCAGTAGCATGTCAGATTCAGCTAAACTTAAAGAATGTCACCTAAATCTTCCGATCCGGAAAGCGCTGTCTTGGTCGTAAATCGCGGGCCCTGCATTGCTCCGCTTTTAGCGGAACCAAATGGTATGGGTTTTATTTGTTCCGCCTTTGCCGCGAAAGTAACCTTATACTTCCCATTATCTCCAAACAGCTCGATGGATTTTATCTTTGCAAGGTGTGTCACCGCTGATTCTGGGGAAGGCCTATATGCAGCAATGAACTTCAGTTGCTCTATCTTTTTCTGACTAAGTTTAACGTAATACCAACAATCCTGACCCAAAAACACTTCTTCAAAGCCTTCTCCAGTCTTTCCCGTTGGAACAATTATAGTATCGGGCTCCTCAAAAGCCAAAGAACCAGAACTTTTTTCATCAATGCTAAGAGTTTCATTTTTCTGCGAATTCTCAAAGGCACCAAGGCCCGTCAACGGAAGTATTTCCAATATTCTATTCAGGAACACTTTACATGTTGCCATATCTTGAATTGAGAGTTTTGTTTCCTTCGGCTCGGTTTTGTTTTTTATCAAGCTGCCACCAATCTCGTGCAACCTCTGAACCAAAGAATGTTCCAACCACCTTACGTGTGCTGCATTGAGCAAACTATTCTCCGAGACAAAAACTATAGCTTTGTGCCAAAAATCCTTGTTTGAATGATGATCTTTCAACCTATCACTTACGACCTCAGACTGTCCTACGTAAATTTGGGGAGGGTCGCCTTCCTGAGACCAAAGAAGATAAACGCCAGCTTTATCCATCAATTCCGTTTGAATAGCTTGTTGTATTTGTTCGCGTGGAAAAACAATTGCGACACCAGGCCAATCCGCTGGACGGTTTATTATTCGGACTCCGTTAGGGTTTCCGCTCAGCACATGGATTTGGATTGTATAAGGATCTGACATTAACAAAATACCGTGTAAATTTCTAACTTACTGAACTTTGCATTTAAAACTTTATTATCGCAAGACCTTGCCCAATGTCGTTTCTTAGCGTATCCACACTGTCCCCCATCAAAAAAGGAGAGTGTGTATGTGGTTATTCACATCTAAATCATTTTTGTCTGTTGTTGCAGATAAAGACCAACCTGACGGCCCAAAGCTACTGGTGAGATCTCGGGTGCAAGGCGATATAGAAGAAATATTTCCTAACGCTGACGTAAATGAAACCCCACAGGGC
>DLZA01000051.1:6203-8171 GCA_003447515.1 Paracoccaceae bacterium | reverse complement strand
TTGCCACAAAGCAGATGCCCGAGCAACTCCACTCAACTGCGTTGAATCATACGCCCGGAGCTGGCTCCACCCAAGATATGAACATGCAAATGAGGCACCTCTTGAATGCCATGTTCGCCTGCGTTTGATATTATTCTATACCCATTGCCTTGATCTGGGCTAACCCCAATGGCATCGCATACTTTACCAATTGTGCGAGTAAAATCCACTATCTCTGTATCAGTTGCCAAGAGCGCGAAATGATCATAATTCACATAGGGTCCTTTCGGGATTATTAAAATATGCTCGGGAAGCAAGGGGTTTATATCACGAAACGCCAGACAATGTTCTGTTTCCATCACGGTTGTATTTGGAATTTCCGCACGTAAAATTTTAGCAAAAATATTTTGATCATCGTACTCGTAGGCCATCTCTTAGGTCCTCTGTCTGCAAATAAGTAGTGCGTATGTTCAATTTAATACATTTTGTCTACCGCCACATTCAAAATGCCAAGATTTAAAACGTACCCACTTGGAGTTCATAACGGTTCAAGATTGTGGTGGATGTAGAACATTTTGATCTCGCTCACCATTGTTCCTTCGGGTAAAAATATATGAAATTTTCTTGGCGCACCCCACCTTATCTTACTCTCAGGTTTCATAAAATTTGTATAAAATGTGTTTACATTAGTGAACATTTTTCATGAATTTATAGTGCAGTGCCGGCACATCAAACTCTATCTTCGGGGCACGGAAGCTTCTGCGATAATGAAAAACATACAGGCCGCTTAGCGCTCTGAACTACGCAATGCAATGATAGCACCTGAAACAATAATCATGGCAATCCCGACCATGCCCCAGAAATCTACTCCATTCCCAAAAAGAACCCACGCCCAGAAGCTTGCAAATATTAGGAACGAATACTCAAACATCGCGATATAACTTGCGTCCCCCAACTGATAGGCCCGCGTCAACATACCCACTGCGACCATTGAAAGCATCGCTTGCAAGATGGTCCACTTCAAAAAAATAAAGTTGGGAAAACGCCAACCAGTGCTGATAAAACTGCGCCCATCATCCATACCAAACGCCATCAGGCACAACCCGATTACCCCAAGCACGCCCAGTGCAAAAAAGAACCAGAACAGCAACGTCACAGTGTCCTCACCGTCACACAAATATTGCGTACTCAAGGCTGTCATAGCCCAGGTTATTCCAGCCAGCATTGGAAGTACCATGACAAATTGAAGCGCTGTTACATCTAGTTTTAGCACCATCGTAACACCGAAAAATCCAATAACAGAGGCAACAACACGCCAAACCCCAATACGCTCCTCAAAAAATAAAACTGAGAACAGCAGCACAAATAGCGGTGCAGTGAATAACCCTGCCCCAACTTGCGCAATTGGCATAAAGGCTAGCGCCCCAAAATACACAGCCATGGAAATCGCGCCAAAGACCGAACGAACGGCAACACCCCGCCAGTTGCGTGGACGGATTCGCCAACCATATAGCAAACTTAGTACCAACAAAGCACTGCAAACCACAGCCGAACGCACAAAATGGAACTGCCAAAGTCCCGCATTTTCTGCGATGATGCCAACATAATTGTCAATCAACCCAATGATTGACATGCACACCACCATGAGTAGAGCCCCTAGCGCTGTATTTGGACTAGCCGGCATTCTTAACTCCGCCCTATTTTCAATCGCAATTTAGTAATAATTAGGTTGTTTCGCATTAGAACAATTGTCTTTTTATAGCTCAAGAAACCATTACAGCCGGAGTTATTATTTATTCTCCATTGCAATTGGACCACCTTACTTGGCCGACTAAGCAGAAATGGCGATCGCTATTTTTTTCAAAGTTTTAAGTGACGCCTAAAATACATATCTGTGTATCCCACAAACCCGCCTAAATTGATTTTCAACGGACATCATCAACGACAGTTCAGGTCAAGCCCAATCAAATGGAATACACAGACCAAAAC
>DLZA01000051.1:1809-5825 GCA_003447515.1 Paracoccaceae bacterium | reverse complement strand
CACACGCAAAATACTCAAAAGCCGAATAAATATCCCTCATTATAACAAACACAAACTCAGCATGGATAAAGTTACCTAAGCCACACGCTGGCTCGACAAGATCAAATTGTCTAACATATGGGTTCTAACATTCTGGGAGAGAATCACATGGCAAAAATGGCAAACGAAACTGGCCTCACCAAATGTGCAGCAAACTATGTGCCGCTAACCCCTTTGTCCCATCTCAAACGAGCCCGCGATGTATATCCAAACCGTGATGCACTCGTTTATGGCGCACGTCGCCACACCTATGAAGAGTACTATATTCGTTGCTCACAGCTGGCGTCTGCTCTCGAGAAACAGGGCATTAGACCAGGAGAGGTAGTGTCTACCATCTGCCCCAACATCCCTGCCATAATTGAGGCAAACTTTGGTGTCCCTGCCAGCGGTGCAGTACTAAATACTATTAACACCCGTCTCGATGCAGACACTATTGCATATATTTTAGCTCATTCTGAAGCCAAAATTGTGCTCGTTGACACGCAATTTATTCCTGTCACGCTTGAAGCTATTTCCACTATGACAACCGATGCCCCCACTATTATCGAGGTCGCTGACGCCACCGCAGGATTTCCCCCGACAGGCAAACACGTTGAATATGAAGACTTCATAGCTGGGGGGGATCCACATCATGCATGGCATATGCCCGAGGATGAATGGGATGCTATTTCGCTCAACTATACGTCAGGGACCACGGGCCGTCCCAAGGGAGTTGTCTGCCACCACCGAGGCGCATATCTGATGACAATGGGCACGGCGCTCAGTTGGCAAATTGGGCTATACCCGAAATACCTCACTATTGTACCTCTATTTCATTGCAACGGCTGGAACCACACATGGATGATGCCCTCGCTCGGTGGGCAAATAACCTGTTGTCGCGATATTACTGCCGCAGCCATATTTGACGCTATTACAGCTGAAGGCATCACCCACTTTGGAGGCGCACCCATTGTGCTCAATACCCTCATAAACGCGACAGCAGACGAAAAAAAATGTTTTAATCATGAAATATCCGTCCTCACGGCAGGCGCCCCACCGTCACCCGCAACAATAAAAGGGGCAGAGGCACTTGGCTTCAAAGTCATGCAAGTCTACGGCCTGACAGAAACCTACGGCCATGTTACTGAATGTATTGAGCCAAACGAGTGGATGGCGCTCCCCGACCCAGAGCGTTACACCAAAATGGCCCGCGTCGGTGTGCAATACCCGATGATGGAGAACATTGAGGTAGTCGACCAGGACACATTAAAATCCGTTCCCCGCGACGGCAAAACTATTGGCGAAATCGTCATCCGTGGAAATTCTGTAATGAAAGGGTACTATAAAAATCCTTCTGCTACAGCGGAGGCCTTTGACGGCGGCGCCTTCCACTCTGGCGACATTGCCGTATGCCACCCTGATGGATACATCCAGATCACAGACCGCATGAAAGACATCATCATCTCTGGAGGAGAAAATATCTCCTCTGTGGAGATTGAAAATACCCTTATGTCTCATCCTGCTGTCAGTCTTTGCGCCGTGGTCGCTCGCCCTGATGAAAAATGGGGGGAAACACCGTGCGCGTTTATCGAATTAAAAGACGGTGTCGTCAAACCTTCTGATGCCGAAATCATAGCTCACACGCGCAAATACCTCTCTGGCTTCAAATGTCCCAAAACTGTGGTCTTCCAAGAACTTCCTAAAACGAGCACAGGTAAAATTCAAAAGTTCGAATTACGAGATGTGGCAAAGGTGCTTTAGAAAATTTTCCAAACAACTTAAGCGCAGCGGCGGCAAGTATTATCCATATAGGTAAGCTGGAGTGTTTACGTAATGTCGAGACTTCAAGTGTCTACTCATGTCACTCTAATCAATAAAACCACAGCTCTCTGCCGATATACAGGACCTGTTACGACCGGCTATATTCATAACAGAGTGGATAACCTGGTAAAATTTAAAAGAGCCCGTATAAAAATTGAATTTATAAACATATAAGAAGTTTAAGACATGATATGAGTGAAATTCACGTGTAACAATTTGAAAAAATAATTTTTACCAAGTACATACGTTTCTCGGAAAGCTGTGCCACTTTTCCAGACACTAACACCAAACCAAAAGTAACAGTTATTAAGGTGGATTGTCGACTCGCATCACGTTGTCACATTCCCAAAATACGTCCCGCAAACAGCCTTCGCAAATTCCACGGTTTAAATCACTCATAGCGTCCACAACAGCTTCAGACTTACTAGGGAAAAGGTGATTTTCACCTATCTCATCGATTACGTGGAAACGATGCAAACTAGCAACCAGAGGTGGAAACAAAGCCACGATACGGAACGATCCGCCCTCAGCCTTTGCTTCTCGTGCAGCATTAATTAAAAAATCAGCCCCCGCCAAATCAATTTTGCCGATGCCCTTCATGTAAAGAAGTTTGTGTTTTTGTCGTGGATTGCGTAACGTTAATTTCTTATATTCTTTTGCGACGTTTTCAACGCTGCCAAAATATAGAGGCCCATCAAGGCGGAACGTCACTAACTGTGGACACTCACTCAAATTGGACCGCTCCACATTGCGAAATTTGCGTGATCCATCAGGCTGCAACATTGGCGCTGTGACAGGCAACTCGGGATGCGAACTCTCGTAAATAAACACGCAAAGCGATGCAATCACACCTACGTAAATCGCAAAATCTAGCTCAATGAATAGCCCAGCTGCCAGCGTTAGCCCAAGAATGACAGTCTCTGGCCGACTGCTGGTGATAATATGGCGCAGCTCGTTAAAATCTATCAAACGCCACGCGACGAACAAGATCACACCAGCCATAGCGGGCTTAGGAATAAAGGCCACCCAGTCCGCCACAAAATAGAGCACAATCAACAGCACAAGGCTCGCAAAAATACCCGACAACGGCGTCACTGCACCAGCTGTCGCATTCACACCAGAACGCGTAAACGACCCAGATCCCGCATAACAGTTAAAAAAGCCACCAACCAAATTAGACAAACCCTGACCAATCATTTCCTGATTACTATCAAAGGCCTCTTTGCGACGCACCGCGAACGCGCGGCCTATAGAAATTGCTTCCAATAAGCCCACCACCGCGATTGCCGCTGCACCAGGCGCCAACATCGCAACATCTTCAATCGACGGACTAGGCAAATTGATCGATGGCACCATGTCCGGCAATGCACCAACCATTGCCACACCATGCTCCTTAGCATCCAAAAACCAAGCCAAACCACCACCCGTGCCCAGCGCCAACAAAAGCCCTGGCAAGCGTGGCACAAATTTTTGCACTAGAATGGCCATCACCAGCGTAACCCCCGAAATCAGTAGGGCATAGGGATTGGCTTCGGTTATATGCAACGACAAACGCTCTAAGCGCTCAGCAATATTGCCGCCCCGTTCCACCTCAACACCACTAGCTCCCGCCAGCTGGCTCACTGCAATCAGGATCGCTGCTGCCATAGTGAACGCCGTCATTACACTGTGAGATACAAATGATACCAAGCCACCCAGTCGTGCAAAACCGCCCACCATCTGAAGAAGCCCCACCATGATCGTAAGCGTCAACGCAAGCTCGATATAACGCGCCGAACCTGGATCTGCAAAACCAGACAGCATCGTGAATAATACTGCAGAAATCGCAGTCGTGGGACCCGAAATCATGATCATCGACGAACCAAAAATCGCTGCGACAATGGCGGTAATCATCGCCGTGTAAAGCCCAAACTCAGGTGGTAGTCCAGCAATGGTAGCAAAGGCTACTCCTTGGGGCAGCACAATAGCCGCATTAATCAACCCCGCATAGGCATCCGCTCCGACGCTCTGACGCGAAATACGATGACGCCATTCCAGCGGTGGGAAATAATCGAAAATACTCATAGTTTACGGTCCAATTTCGGCAAACTTCGAAAGACTGTTTAGCATCCGCCTACGCCTCTCTTACTGCTTATGCAATGGGGGTATTTTACTACGATTAAAATCATATTAGGTTC
>DLZA01000051.1:0-1425 GCA_003447515.1 Paracoccaceae bacterium | reverse complement strand
GTATTACTATAAAACAGGCCAAAGGCCGAACGAGGCGTATCGTGACAGCTCTCAAAAAATACGAAAGGCTCGAATCCTTAGGGCTTTGGAAAGAGTCCGAATCGGACCAGCGAATTGAGGTGATCGTCTCCTTCGGCGCCGCATCTCTGGTATTGTCTGATGCTAATGGTAAACCACTCGCCCACTGGTCCCTTGCCGCTGTACGAACAATGACAAAGAACAAAACACCCGTCATTTACAGTCCAGGTCACGGTAGCAGCGAAACACTTGAAATCGACGACAACCAGATGATTGAAGCCATCCGACAAGTGCGAAAAATCATCCGCAGCGTTAGCCCCCATCCAGGTCGATTAAGTTGGATCATCTCAGGTGTGATACTTACTGGAATTCTTGCGCTAATCTTTTTCTGGCTTCCTTCCATTTCGGTCGATTACGCCACCCGCATCGTGCCGAAGGCCAAGGCGAAACAGATTGGCGATGATATTCTAAAACAGACTAATAACCTTACAGGCCAAGCTTGCAATTATCCGTTTTCACTTCCCTCATTGCGCAAGTTCGAAAAATGGCTCCTACCGAAAGGCGGCAAGATCCATATCGTAGACATGGGTGCGCGCTTCTCGGCTCAGGTTCCAGGTGGCAACATCCTGTTGAACCGAGTTCTCATAGAGGAAAATGCAGGTCCCGAAGTAGCGGCAGGTTTTGTTTTAATGGAACGCGCCCTCGCCACAGAAAGCGCATCACTTATGAACATGTTCCAATCCATTGGAACACTCGCTACCTTGACTTTCATTGCCAACGGCACTTTGTCAAATAAACTCCTCGCCACCTACGCACGCGAAATGCTCACCAACCCTATGACCCGCCCCGCCGACACGACCCTTCTTCCGCTGTTTAATGCTGCCAAACTCAACTCAGGCCCCTTCGCGTACGCCATCGACGCAACTGGTCAAACAACCACCAGTTTGATTTCTGGTAATACAATGCAAAATAACTACCACCTGCAAATTACAGATGCAGACTGGATTGCCTTACAGGCAATTTGTGAGGATGAATAATACAAATAATCTGATGGGATAGCCCTGAAAAACCTTATCTAAAAACTTTAATGTTTATTCCTAACCTTGAAGCGACGCCATGGTGATTGTTCACTAGGCTTATGGGAGCTAACTATTAATTAGTAATTACAATGGACATCGGCGATTAGCACATCTTGAATGCCGTT
Source organism: Paracoccaceae bacterium (assembly GCA_003447515.1). Classification (GTDB taxonomy): domain Bacteria; phylum Pseudomonadota; class Alphaproteobacteria; order Rhodobacterales; family Rhodobacteraceae; genus Amylibacter. The sequence goes on along the minus strand of DLZA01000051.1, from coordinate 203 downwards.
CTTGAAACAAACGATAGCCTCTGTATAAAAATTGTTGAGATTAAATTGAGTGATGGCGTGGCTAACTCATACAATCTTCAAACCGTTGCGGCACCTAGATGTTAGTAAATCCCAGAAATCATCAGAACCAACTTCTCCAAATTCGGCCTCAATGCCAGTTCTGCAAAACAAAAAATCGTAAAATTGGGATACTATAAATAGTG
>DLZA01000236.1:9699-13639 GCA_003447515.1 Paracoccaceae bacterium | reverse complement strand
TCAAAATTAGTTTTTGCTCTTTCTACACGTCAGTTCATTGTTTCAATGGGTGTTCCAAATATATCGCACAAAAATTCAGATTTTCCGCTGTATGACCTGTAAAACTATTCCATAAACTCTTTACGAATATCTTTCGTGTGTGCGCCAAGTGCTGGAACGAACATCATCCCATCACCCGATGTGCGGATTGGTAAAGCCGCCATTTCTACTTGAGTTGCACCTATCTGCGCTAGGGAGTTATTTAAAAATGGGTGCGTGGACAGGTCTGCAACATCGTTTAATTTTGCATTGGCTATCCGGGCGCGATCGAGAGCCAAAATTAGGACCTCCTGATCCATTTCTGCGAAAACAGCATTAATGATCTCATCCAGCGCTGCACGATTGGCGTAACGTTCAGGATTTTGTATAAATCTTGGATCGCTTGCCAAATTAGATTGGTTTAGTATGCGCTCACAAAATACTGAAAACTCTCTATTATTCTGAATTGAAAGTAGAATAAATTTACCATATCGACATTGAAATGCACCGTAAGGAGCAACAAAACTATGCTGTAAACCTGACCGTTCGGGTGCGCCGCCTGCGTAGCGATGTTGCAACAGCGGCATATTCATCCAATCGGCCACAACATCAAACATCGACAGCGTGATATCTAAGCCACGCTTTGTAATTCCACGCTTAATCAACGCCCGTAGCACAGCGGAATAGGCTGTTAGCCCTGTCGACAAGTCAGTCATTGAAACCCCAACGCGAGCCGGATGATCGTGCGTGCCTGTGACAGAGCACACGCCCGCCTCTCCCTGCACTAAAAAGTCGTATGCCTTTTTCGTGGCAGCATTTCCCTCTTCACCGTACCCGGATATTGTCACACATATTAATTCCGCATTGTCTTTTCGCAAAGCTTCTCCAGACAAACCTAATCGCGCCACAGCTCCGGGTGCTAGATTGCTCAAAAACACATCGGCTTTACGCAACATTGCCCGCATAACGTCCAAATCCTGTGTATCTTTTAAATTTAAACAAACACTTTCTTTACCGCGATTTAACCAAGCAAAGATCGCGCTTTGTCCATCTGCGCCGGTATCATAACCGCGCGCAAAATCTCCATCTGGCCGTTCGACTTTGATTACTCGCGCCCCTGCATTCGCCAGCAGCAAGCCACAATAGGGTGCTGCTACCGCCTGTTCTAAGGATACGACTAACAGCCCTTCTAACTCATTTCCTAATTCTTCCATAACGAAACACTAGACCAATCCTTTTCCGACTGTCACCATATCTTGTACACATGGGAGCCTAAAAATGTCAGACATCTGGAAACTATCCGCCACTGAAATCGTCACTAAAGTCCGCTCAAAGGAAATATCAGCGACTGAGGTCGCAAAATCCCACCTTTCCCGCATTGATGCTGTAAACCCTTCGCTAAACGCCATTGTACAGCAGATGCCTGACGAAGCGCTCGCTGCTGCCGCCGCTGTTGACGCAAAGTTAGCCGCAGGCGAAGACGCAGGACCCATGGCTGGCGTCCCAGTTACTATTAAAGTAAATATTGACCAGAAGGGACACGCTACCACCAACGGGCTCAAGCTACTGAAAAATTTGATTGCGTCGGAGGATAGCCCTATCGTGTCCAACATGCGCAAAGCAGGTGCTGTGATAGTAGGCCGAACTAACACGCCAGCATTTTCCCTGCGTTGGTTTACCAAAAATGATCTGCATGGCCAAACTTTGAACCCACACGGGGCAGGAATTACTCCTGGTGGCTCATCTGGTGGCGCGTCTTCTTCAGTTGCCTCGGGTATGGCCCCAGTGGGACATGGAACTGATATTGGTGGCTCCATTCGTTATCCTGCCTACGCTTCCGGTTTGCACGGATTGCGCCCAACCCTTGGGCGTTTGCCGGCCTATAATCCGTCAGGTGCAGACCGCCACATTGGTGGGCAAATGATGGCTGTGGGTGGTCCATTGACTCGAACGATGGACGACCTGGACCTTTCCTTCCGAGCGATGGCGGCCGAAGACTTGCGAGACCCCTGGTGGACGCCAGCACCTATTGATCAAGGCCCATTTGTTCGTAGCGTGGCACTTTGCGTGCGTCCAGACGGTATGGATGTGCACCCTGAGATCGAAACTGCTCTTCGCAACGCAGCAAACATCCTTGCTGCTGCCGGTTGGGAAGTCGATGAAGTAGAAGCCCCACCGCTGCAACCTTCAGCTGACATCAATGCGCAACTTTGGCTCGCTGAGATGCGCATGGGTGTGGATAAGCTGGTCGCAAAAGAAAACGAACCCGACAGCAAACATGTGTTTGAGGTCATGCAGGCACTCTCGCCCTCTGTGGATCAAGCAGGCCTTCTCATAGCGCTACAATCCCGCGTCACCCAACTTCGCAAATGGCAATTATTTCTACAGAAGTATTCGGTCTTGCTTTGTCCCGTATCTGGAGAACTGCCGTTTGACCAACAGTCCGACATCGAAAGCGCTGAGCGTTTTAAAGAAATTATGCGTTCACAACTCACTCAAGTAGGTATCCCAGCTCTAGGCCTGCCTGGTTTAGCCGTCGCTACTGGTAACTCGAGTGGCAAGCCAATGGGTGTACAGCTGATTGCACGGCGGTTCCGCGAAGATATTCTAATTGATGCGGGTAAAGACATTGAAGCAGCATTTGATCCAATCGAACCGATTGATCCAAAAGCCTAGGCCGCCCTTCACAATGGCCCAGACAGATCGTTTCTACAGGCGATTGTATTGGAAGCTATGAGTGCAATAATTCGTGAGTAAATTTGGCTTTGCGGGGGTCTAGTAATCGCCATACGATGAGCCGCTACGCTACGTCTAATCTTGGCGGCATCGTAATCGCCGGCTATTGAGACTTTAAACATTTTCTGGAGTTTATTATGATTGCCAAACACATTGCCCTCGCATCCCGCCCCGTTGGCTGGCCCACACTAGATAATTTTAACTTTGAGGACAAAGTCCTTCCAGAAATAGGTGTTGGCGAAGTTGCATTGCGCACAATCTGGCTATCGCTCGATCCATACATGCGCGGTCGTATGAACGACGCAAAATCTTACGCAGATCCAGTGCCAATTGGTGGTACAATGGAAGGTGGTGCAATTTCCGAGGTCATGGCCTCGAATAACGATAAATTTTCCGTTGGCGACATCGTTGTGGCTCGAACAGGTTGGGCGTCCCATGCAGTTTCTGACGGTACTGACATTCGCAAAGTAGACCCGAGCATTGCTTCTCTGTCGGCTTATCTGGGTGTGCTGGGCATGCCAGGCATGACTGCATGGATTGGCCTAAATGAAATTGGCGAAATGAAATCTGGAGAAACCGTCCTAATATCTGCTGCAACAGGCGCTGTTGGTGCCTTAGCAGGACAGCTTGCAAAGGCCAAGGGTTGCACGGTCATAGGCGTTGCCGGTGGTCCAGAAAAATGCAGCTATGCGGAAAAAGAGCTTGGTTTTGATGTTTGTCTGGATCACAAAGCACAAGCTGATGCGCGCAGCCTAGGTAAAGCCATGCGCGAGGCCGCTCCGCAAGGCATTGATCTGTATTTTGAAAACGTAGGCAGTATAACCACCGAAGCCGCCATAGCTAATATGAACATGTTTGGCCGCATCGCCATTTGTGGCATGATTGCTTGGTACAATGGCGACAACGTGGCCGACGCTCAACCTCTCCCCGCTGTTTGGTCCTCAATTCTTGTGAAACGTCTACGTGTGCAAGGCTTCTTGTTTCCCGATCATCAGGCTGCTGCGGGTCAGTTTTTTGAAGAAGTGGCCCCTATGGTTGTCAGTGGTCAAGTTAAGTTCCGTGAAACTGTGACGGAAGGTTTGGAAAATGCTCCCAAAGCTTTTCTAGAATTACTGGAGGGTAAGAACTTCGGCAAGCAACTCGTCCGCGTTGGTGATGATCCATAACAAATCGTTTGGGTTGGTTC
>DLZA01000236.1:1230-9298 GCA_003447515.1 Paracoccaceae bacterium | reverse complement strand
ACAACCCGAAATTGAGTTCACCTCAAAGCACACCCCAGAGCCAGCTTAAAGCAACCAAAGGGTTTTGAATACGGTTTTTCTGGAAGCCGCATAGGGCACAATTTACAAACTAGTTTTACCTGTATGCGTAGATGTAATAGTCGTTATTTGTTTTCTTATTAGGTGGGATCATCGCCGACACGCACGATTCGCTTGCCACGATTATTACCGTTCAGCAGACCAATCAGAGCAGCGGGAGCATTTTCTAAACCATCCACGATATCTTCTGGAACTTTTACTGCGCCCGTGGCTACCCAGTTTTGTAAAGCTCGCAGCGCTTTGTTGTCGTCTTTTGCAAAATCCATGACGATGAAACCTTCCATGCGAAGCCTTTTGACAACAACCATTCCAGGCAAATTTCGCGGTCCGCTGGGTATATTGGAGTCATACTGGCTAACAGCGCCGCAACAAACTATGCGGCCCCGTTCGTTCATGCGAAACAGAACGGTTTCCAATATCTCGCCTCCAACGTTGTCAAAGTAGATATCGATCCCGTTCGGGCAAGCCCCTTTCAAAGTCTTTGACCAAGCAGGATCGCGATAATCGACACAAGCATCAAAGCCAAGTTCATTGACAACCCAACTGCATTTTTCAGAACCGCCGGCGATACCAACCACATGGCATCCCATCGCTTTGGCAATCTGTCCTACGTAAACGCCAACCGACCCTGCTGCCGCGGACACCACAACCGTTTCACCGGGAATGGGTCTCCCAATGGACACTAAGCCATGAAACGCTGTCTTTCCGGCAATGCCATAGACTGACAACAAATATGAGAGTTGTGGAACACGCTGCATCTTTTGGGCTTTACGAGCAGGAACGATGGCTTGATTGGCCCAAACGCTTTCTGCAAAGACAATGTCACCTGCTATAAAATGAGATGACTTGCTCTCGATAACTTCACAAAGGCTACCTGTGTGCATCGCATCGCCGACTTTAATTGCCTCGCGATAGGTCGCACCCTGCATCCATGCGCGATTGGCTGCATCGATTGACATTAGGATTGTACGAACAAATATCTCGCCCTCACCAATTTCGGGTAGAACGGTTTCACGCATCTGAAAGTTTTCCTCAGACAACGCGCCTGTAGGCAATTCAGTTACAATGATTTGATTTGTTCTCACGGTTCATTTCCCCTCAAATTTCGGTTTCTTTTTCATCATAAATGCCATCGCCGCATTCGCGAAATCATCGGTGTGCAAGGCGCGTACCATTCGATCACCTTCTTGCAGCATCGTAGTCCTTAAATCTGAAACCACAGCTAAATTATGATTTTCTTTCATATATTTCAGTGCAATAGGTGCGCCTTTCGCTATATTAGCCGCCATTTCTTGCGCTGCATCGCGCAGATCAACTGTGGGTACTACACGGTTGAAAACACCAAGCCGCTCCGCTTCTTGCGCCATAATATGACGATTAGTGTAATAAATTTCTTTTGCTCGGCCTGGACCAATTAGATTTGATAAATACCAACTACCGCCAAAATCACCCGAAGCGCCAATTGCACCAAAGGCTGGCGCTAAGAACGCGCTTTCTGCTGCAATCCGCATGTCACAAGCCAGTGCAAGCGACATTCCAGCCCCAGCTGCAGGACCTGGTAGAGCTGCAATAGTTGGTTTAGAGAATTCGTAAAGCGCGAGCGATGAGGCCTCTTGTGCCTCCTGCAAGCCTGCAATTTTTTCTTCTAATGTTAGTTTAGCAGCCGGCCCAATTTTTTTGCCCATATTTGCGATATCACCGCCTGAACAAAACCCTTCACCTGCGCCTGTTAGTACGAGCACCCGCACATTATCGTCCTCATCCAGATCCACCAACATCTGAGCAAGTGCAGGCATCATTTCAGCTCCCATAGCGTTGCGTTTTTCAGGACGGTTCAGTGTCAGTGTTGCCACATAATCTGTGATCGAGCACAGTAATTCCTGCGTTCCAGTTTCCACCTGTTTTGTCATTTAAATATCTCCCCAATGTTTCATCGCGGCAGTCGCTATTGGCCCACCCCATTCTTGCACAAAATGTCCCGCTTCGGCTACTGTAAGTGGTTCTGGGCATTTATTAATAATACCTTTCAACCAATTCATGACAGGTGGCCCCAAGACGGGATCTTGCATCCCAATGGCCATGAAGCTGTCACCCTGCCAGTCATTCTGGTAGAAATTTACGGCCTGTTTTGATACATCCACTCCTTCCATTTTTGTGCTGGTCATTACCATATCTGGGAAGCGGCGCACGCCGGCCTTGTAGGTTACATCGGGAAACGGTGCCCCATAGGCGGCTATTTCGGCTTTGGATAAGATTGGCGTGGAGCGGGCCATCAGGCCGGCAATGTTCATGTCAGGGTTTGCTTTGTTGTAAGCGCGCCAATCATTGAACCCTTTGCCCGCAGGCGTGCCGATTGCAATTGTTGTGTTCATCACCAGAAGGCGTGATACTCGATTTGGAAATTCTTGGGGTAGGGTTAGGCCGAGCAGGCCGCCCCAATCCTGCACGACCAGTGTGATATTTCTTAAGTTCAAAGCTTGAACGAATGCTATCATCATATTCCGATGGAAGTTGAACCCATAGGTATCGTCTGATAACGGCTTATCCGATCTGCCAAAACCAAGCCAGTCAGGCGCAATCACTCGCGCACCCGATGCAACAAATTCGGGTATCATTTTACGATACAGATAAGACCAAGTCGGTTGCCCATGCAGGCACAAAAACACACGTTCCGCATTTTTCGGACCCTCATCAATGAAATGTACGCGCAGGTTTTCATAACCTGCTAAATCATCGATATAATTAGGAGTAAGATCCCAATTAGGTAGGTTTATAAATTGATCATCTGGCGTGCGAAGTACGTCCATTGGGCAACTCTAGTTTGACGGTTCGAATTATATATGAAAAGCCTATGAACAGATACGCAAATCTGTCAATTAAAGGCCAGCTACGACGTCGCGGCAAGTAAGAGAGCGAATGACAAAAAAATACCACCAACACCGTTTTGAAGTGCCAAGAGGTGCGGTTGACGTTATCTTCATCCGTCATGGCGAAACCATCGCTGCCGAGCCTGGTAAGTTATTCCCTATGAAAGATGGCCACGGTGATCCGCCCCTGCATGAACGGGGTGAAGCACAGGCCGTCGCTGTAGGTTTGCGTTTGAAAGATGAACATTTCGATGCGCTCTATGTAACTTCGCTGCAGCGGACACACCAAACAATGGCGCCCTTGGCTGCTCATAAAGGTATGATCCCTGCTGAAGATGCAGACATGCGCGAGATATGTTTGGGCGACTGGGATGGCGGCCTTTATCGAATTAAATCGGCTGAGGGAGCTCCAGAGTTTCAACAAGCTAAAGCAGAGCAAGAGTGGGGTCATATTCCCGGGGCCGAAACCACTGCGCAGTTACACGCAAGGGTCAAACGCGGTTTAAACCGTTTGCTGGAAAGCCATGCGGATCAACGGGTAGCATTTGTTGTCCATGGCGGTGTTATTGGTGCAATCATGTCGATAGCCACAGGATGCCAGCCGTTCGCGATGATTGGTGCTAGTAATGGTTCGATACATAATGTTGTTATCACGCCTGAGAGATACTTTGTGCGCAGTTTCAATGACTGCAATCATTTATAAGTCACTTGTACCATCTGGAGCCTTAAGAAGCTATCGTGTCATCTTTAGGTTAGAGAGATTTGTATGGTTGTGCTGATTATGGCTTTTTTAAAGCACCTTTTGATTTACTGCAAAAGCCCTACCAGAGTTTCGTAAAGATGCAAAAGGACTGGGCATTAGAAACTCATCCCCAAATAATTTGGCTCACTCGGTTATTCGTTGCATTTGAAGCAATTGAACGCGTTCGACTGAAGAAATTTCAAGTTTTAATGATACTATAATAACTTTTGAAGGTAACAAATTTTGCACGTTTTTGTTTCGTTATTGATTGAAAACAATCTAACAACTTGGCGCTTATTTCCGGAAAGAAACGTTATGGGAAATGGCAAAAGCAACTAATCAGCAAATTATGTTGCACCTATTCATATCTTTTCCGCTGTTCAACGATAAAATTAGTTAAAAGTCGAATGAATGTATGTGCTAGTAACAGTAAAACAACTGGTTGCCATGGCATCATTAAAAATTGTGGATAGATTGTGTAGTGCCAGGTTCCCAAATTCATTGCCACAATTTCACCATAGGGGGCCAAGGTCACAAACATTAGTAGCACTGCGGTGGTTTTTTTGACAGGCCCAAAATTGATAAAGCTCTGTTCTAACTCGAAAAAAGTTTTGTAAGCCAGTGCCCAAGCAATTGGAACCCATGGAGGAAATTTTACAAAATATTCAGGATACGATTGATAGATCCAAAATTCTAAATCTGTTCCCAACCATTCTACGATAAATCCAAAAAGAAAACTTACAGTCATGCCCGTAAGAATCTGAAATTTATTTTGAGCCCAAACTAAAGATGATTTTTGTGAGTAAATTCTGGTTATGAAATAAAAGCATAACAAGAAGGCCAAGAAAGTAGGATAAGAATGCAACTTTCCAATGAGTAGACCACCTAATGTAACTTTCGTAATAGCCTTGGCCCAATCAATAAACATCCGGTTAGTCCCATTAGGTTTTTCTCAAAAAAGACAGTTGGTCAGTATACTACTTTTAAAAGTATTCAAAGGCGCACGCACGCTAGCATGCGTGCGTCTGAACCTAGATTTTGGCTACCAAACAAGCGCAAGGAGGAGGATGAAGGTACTTGTAACATTTTCGCGCCTAGTCAACGTTAATCACAACCTTACCAAGCACCTTGCGATCTTCTAATAACTTCAGGGCATCCCCGGCGTTTTCTAATGTGAAGCTCGCGGAAATTTGTGGCTTAATCAACTCTTTCTCCCACCAGTCGAACAGCTCTTTTAGGTTTGATTGATGCACATCTGGCTCCATCCGTGTAAACGCACCCCAGAACACACCAACTACCTGACAGTTCTTAAGCAGCGTCAGGTTCAGGGGTAGTTTTGGAATTCCGGCAGGGAAGCCGATTACCAAGAACCGGCCCTCCCAAGCCATGGTCCGTACCGCAGGTTCTGAGTAGTTTCCGCCAACGGCATCATAGACTACGTTAACACCGTTTGGGCCAGCAAGCTCTTTAATGGCACCAGAAAACGCTTTTTGTGCATCACGGTCCATCTCACGCGGATATATGAGTGTCTCATCTGCACCTAAATTCCTACAAAACGCCGCCTTTTCCTCAGACGATACTGCCGCAATGACTTTCGCACCCATTGCTTTACCCAGCTCAATTGCCGCTGCACCCACACCGCCAGCGGCGCCAAGTATTAACAATGTCTCACCCGCCTTCAATTGAGCGCGCTGCCTCAGAGCATAGTGTGAAGTGCCATAAGTTAGAATAAAACACGATGCTTGATCATATGGCATCGTATCGGGAATAGGTACCACACCTGATTTGTGCGCTACGACATGCGTTGCAAACCCGTTAAACCCAGGCACAGCCAACACTCGCTGCCCTACGCTTAAATGATCCACACCTTCGCCCACTGCCTCGATATCGCCGGCCACCTCTCCGCCCGGTGCAAACGGGCGCGGTGGTTTAATTTGGTACAAATCGCGAATGATCAAAGTATCAGGAAAGTTAACACCCGCCGCCCGCACACGGATTACCACCTCATCCTTTTTTGGGCTCGGGGTTTCACCCTCAGTCATCACCAAAGCATCTGGTCCACCCACTTCAACACTCACCATCGCACGCATATCTGCACTCCCAATTCCAAAATGACGTTACATCACCGATAACGATTGGCGGGGTGGAATGGCTTGTCAACTTAGAAGTGGAATGCAATTCTGCTTGGCGGAACATGACGTTGCGTTTGGGAGAGTAATATGCCGTTCGACACCTCTAATATCGAAACATTTCGCGGAGAGATCCGAAAATGGCTAGGCGAAAACTGTCCCGATGGTGTACGCGATGGCGACATGTCGCAAGAGGCTACTTGTTGGGGTGGTAAAGATTTTCAGTTCGAATCCGAAGACCAAAAACAGTGGATGGAAGTATGTTCTGAGAACAGATTGACCTGCCCAACATGGCCGGTTGAATACGGCGGTGGCGGCTTCTCTCGCGATCAAGAAAAGGTTTGGTTAGAAGAACTAGAGGCGATCAATGCGCGTATGCCGCTTCTCTCTTTTGGAATCTGGATGCTTGGTCCGGCGCTTTTGCACTTCGGGTCCCATGAGCAAAAACTCCACTATCTCCCGCCTATCTGCCGTGGTGAGATCCGTTGGTGTCAGGGTTACTCTGAACCTGGCGCCGGGTCCGATCTTGCCAACGTGCAGTCCCGGGGCGAAGATATGGGGGATCACTGGATAGTTAATGGCCAAAAAGTTTGGACCTCATACGCTGACAAAGCAGACTGGATCTTCGCGTTGATCCGCACGGACAAAGAGGCTCCCAAACATAAGGGTATCTCCTTCCTACTGTTCGACATGGATGGTGGTGGCGTCACCACGCGGCCCATTAAATTGATCTCGGGGGCCTCTCCATTCTGCGAAACCTTTTTTGACGATGTGAAGGTCCCAAAAAAACAGATTGTAGGCGAGGTAAACAAAGGCTGGGATGTGGCGAAGTATCTGCTGACCCATGAACGAGAAATGATTTCTAACTCGGGCTCGTCACGTGGCGCGGCACGCTCCATAGGCAAAGTGTTAGCGGATGCTGGCAACGGTGAAATGGACACATCTTTGCGGGCAGAAGCTATTGCTACTGACATCGAAGAAATGGCGGTAGAACTAACCATTGAGCGATACAAAGACCAAGCTGCTGATGGGCAGGGTGTTGGCGACGCTTCTGCTATGTTGAAATATGCTGGGACGGAGCTGAACAAACGCAAACACGAATTGTTCATGTCCGCCGGTGGTTCAACGGCGCTAGAATGGGATGGAGCAACGGGCTCGTTACCTGCAGACTGGCTGCGTACCAAAGCAAATTCGATCGAGGGTGGCACATCAGAAGTGATGTTATCTATTCTTTCAAAGCGTGTTCTTGGGCTTCCGGGGTAGGTAACAATGGTTAATCTCACATTATCCGAAGATGAAACAATGCTAGTTGATAGCGCACGCGGCTTTCTTGATGACGCGTCTCCGATCAAAAAATTTCGCGAATTGCGAGATGCCGGGAAAGCCTACAATCCAGAATTGTGGAAACAAATGGCTGACTTAGGGTGGACAGGTGTTTTAGTTCCTGAGGATCAAGGTGGCATTGACATGGGCCACACAGCAGCCAATTTGCTCGCCTCTGAAATGGGCAAAACATTGGTGTCTAGTCCGTTTATTTCCACTGCTGTTGTAGCTGCCACTGCCCTCCGCCATTCTAGAGACAACCCTCGCGCAACAGAGGCGCTTTCGGGCATCGCGGCCGGGGACGTAACATATGGCCTTGCAATCGATGAAGGCTCGAAACATAACCCTGAATGTACAATGATGGAGGCAAAAAAAGTAGGTAATGGGTTCGAGCTCTCGGGCAATAAAACTTTTGTGGTTGATGGTGTTAACGCCAACCGTCTTCTTGTACTCGCCCGCACAGGCGATGGTGATGCACTGACACTGTTCGATATCCCCGCTGATCGTGAAGGCATCAAACGCACTTCTCAAAACATGATTGATGCCCGAGATTCCGCGAATATTGACTTTGAGAAGGTCGAAGCGACAGGCGAGGACATCATTGGAACAGTCGACAGGGCTATGGACGTAATTAAACCTGCGTTGGCAGCTGGCCAGGCAGCGCTCTCTGCAGAAATGGTAGGCCTTTCGTCTGGAGCGTTCGGCATGACTGTCGGATATTTACAGCAACGAAAACAGTTTGGTATTTTGATTGGCCAATTTCAAGCTTTGCAACATCGCGCCGCACACCTGTGGTCAGAAATCGAGATAACTGCCTCTACCATCTTGAACGCAGGCCGCTTGTTGGATGAAGACCCTGAAAATGCAGAACTTGCAGTGTCGCTAGCCAAAGCCCGTGCTAACCAAACCGCAAAACTTGCGGTTATGGA
>DLZA01000236.1:0-849 GCA_003447515.1 Paracoccaceae bacterium | reverse complement strand
ATGAAACGCGCTCGAGTGGCACAGGAGTGGCTTGGGGATTACGGGTATCACGCCGAAAAAATCGCTCAGGCGAAGGGTTACTAACATGAGTGTTAAATTTGACGATAAAGTTGCTATCGTTACGGGTGGAGGGATCGGTCTTGGCCGCGAACATGCGCTAGGTCTTGCCAAGCGAGGCGCAAAGGTTGTGGTTAATGATCTCGGCGTGTCGCAATATGGGGAGGGCGGATCTTCTACGGCTGCTCAGTCAGTTGTTGCGGAAATCATTGCGATGGGTGGTGAAGCCTTGGCCCACGGTGCGGATGTTTCTGACGAGTTACAAGTCAAAGATATGGTCCAGAAAACCATGGATAAGTGGGGCCGGATCGACATTCTTATCAACAACGCAGGGATACTGCGTGACAAGACTTTCTCAAAAATGACTCTTGATGACTTCAAGAAAGTTGTAGATGTTCACTTATTTGGAACGGCTACAGTCACTCATGCTGTTTGGCCAATCATGCGTAAACAAAGTTATGGACGCATTGTTCTCACCTCATCTAGCTCGGGGCTTTATGGTAACTTTGGCCAATCAAATTACGGAGCGGCAAAAACAGCGATGGTGGGCCTGATGAATGTCTTACACCATGAAGGTGCACGCGACGATATTCGTGTCAATATCCTCGCCCCAACGGCCACAACCCGGATGACAGAAGAGCTGTTCAGCCCAGAAGTTAGTGAACTTCTTGATCCTGCTACTATAACTCCAGGTGTTTTATACTTAGTTTCAGAAAATGCTCCGTCACGCGTAATATTAGGTGCAGGTGGAGGCAGTTTTGCGCAAACTCGCATCTATGAAACTAAAGGAAT
>DLZA01000007.1:5845-19146 GCA_003447515.1 Paracoccaceae bacterium | reverse complement strand
TTCATATAGAATTTTTAACGACACAACGCTTGTAATTGTATTTGCAAATAGTTTGCCAAAGACACCAAAAAACTTGCTTCAAGCTCATTTGTTATTCCTGTCCCACCTTTAACCTTTACCGATAACAATGCATATGCAGTTACAAACAGAGCTTATTAACTGCTTTCTAGAAATCGTTTACGTAACGTTTTTCTTGAATTTCTCAAATCAAAATCTCACCGTGAGAGGCATGATATTTCGGTTTCTAGGCTTTTCAAAAATTTTTAGGCACCAAGAAGCCGTGATCTTGGCTATAACTTTATCTATTTTTAGCTTTTTCAGTGTCTTTTTAGAAGGTTTTTTCGTTGTTGGTAATTTGCTGACGCTCCTTAGAAGCGTTTCAGTGTTAGGTATTTTAAGTGTCGCAATGGCGATCGTTGTCATCAGCCGTGGCATAGATCTGTCCCTCATTGGCACTCTAGTCGTCGCAACAGCTTTAGCAGTAATATTAAAATCTCCTAATGCTCTTTTCTCTGCGGGTTTGTCTTTTAATTGGGCGTTTCTAGTTGGAGTTGTTTTTGTGATTATTACCAGCTCGCTTACTGGTGTTTTAATTACTTTCGGAAACTTACCGGCGGTTTTTGTTTCGCTTGCCATGGGCAGTGTAATTTATGGACTTGGTTTAACGTTTTTCATTAACACCGATGCTAACTATTTGCCCGATGATGCTAATTGGGTTGTTTTCCTGGGTTCTGGACGTCTTTTTGGGATCCCTATGCCAATATTTTGTTTTGTTTTTCTGCTGATTACCTTCTCATTTGTTCTAAACAGAACCGCTTTTGGGCAGTTTTTGTACGCAATCGGCGATAACACTGAGGCTGCAAGGACCGCAGGCATTCCAGTAAGACCCGTCACTGTCCTAATATACGTTTTTGCGGGATTGATAGCTTACATGGCTGGGTTGCTAACCGCCGGCGCGGTTACAAATATAAACACAAAACTTTTTCAGTCTACTCTAATTTACGACGTTTTGCTGGTCGTCGTCGTTGGCGGTATTGGTCTCTCAGGAGGTAAGGGAGGGATGCGAAATGTACTGTTAGGCACTGTCTTGATTGGTACTCTATTAAATGGGATGGTAATTTTGAATATGTCATTCATTGAGCAAAACTTAGTGAAAGGTGTGATACTGTTATTTGCCATAATGATAGATACTCTTTTGAACCCCAGAGACGAACAGACGTCTCAGCAGGGAGATATATGATGGACAATCTCGACAAATAATAACCAACAACTAATGGGAGAAATTATACTGGGTTAGCAAGATAGCAGATAAAATTTATGGTTCAGAAAACATTTGTGTCATGCAAAATTTCACAAACGTTTAAGATCAAAAATACCAATAAAACTTACGGAGGAATAAATGAATAAGTTTTTAATAAAAATTCTGATGGTTTGCGGCCTTGTGTCCAGCCCCGCACTCGCTGATGATATGGGTATAGATGACCCGTCACGCAACGCTTACTATGAAGCTTTACAGGGAAAGAATGTGGTTTTTGTGCCGGTTGCCCTTGGCTTTGATTTGACTGACGGCTGGTACGCCGGAATGAAAGCGGAATTAGAGCCACTTGGGGTCAACATGCAAGTCAGGGACCCGAATTGGAGTGCGGACGCTGGAGCGCGCGCAATCTCTTCTTTAATCGGCGAGAAGCCCGATTTGATAGTAGTCCATAATCCAGATGTACAGACTTATGCCAAACTTCTTAAAAAGGCAGAAAAGAGAGACATTCATGTCGTACAGATAAATATGAAATCCGCTTATTCCACTGATGCTTTTGTGGGTGCGGATTACATCGAAATTGGTGAATTGGCTGGTCAGGCTATTGTGGATAATTGTGGTGATGGAACTTCAGGGGAAGTTGCAATTGTGCAAGGCGTATTGACAGCTGCAGCAAGTGCTTATCAGTTGCGAGGTGTAGCTAACGTTTTGTCAAAACACCCAAGTATCAAAATTGTGTCAAATCAAGCTGCTGATTGGGACTCTTCAAAAGCACGGACGATAACGGAAACTACTTTGCAACAGAATCCTAACCTTTGTGGAATTATTGGATTCTGGGATGGCATGGATGTTGGTGTAGGTGCAGCTGTACAAGAAGCGGGTAAAGCTGATGACGTTTTTGTCGTCACTTCTGGTGGCGGCGGAAAAGCTGGTTGCGACAACTTAGAAAATGGGTTTTTTGACCTCAATATTAGTTATGATGTTCCTGGGCAGGCTCGTGATTTATCTGATGCAATCAAAGCTCTTCTGCAGACAGACTATAAGCCTGGGTCGAATAACTTTCTTTGGTACACAAAGTTAAAACTTTTAACAAAAGCAAACTTAGATATTTACCGGGGTGCTGGAGCTTGCTGGACAGTCGATAGTATGGCTTCAAATTGACTTTGAAAATTTTTGAGCCAAGCGCACAGCTTGGCTCATCTATCTAAGGAGTTTTTTGTGTCACTACGCGTGAATTTTACAAAAATTAGATATAATTACTTTCCAGATCACGTATTAGGAGAGATTTTGTCTAAAAGGTGGGTGGATAATGCCATTCCCTTTTTTACGCTAATTGCCTTATCAGTTGGTTTATTCTTATCCATCGATGGTTTTTTTAGCATTTACAGTTTGACTGACTATAGCCGTCAGTTTGCTGAGCTTGGGTTGATTGTATTAGCCATGACGATCGTCATGATTGCTGGCGGAATTGATCTATCCGTTGGATCCATTTTTGCCGTTTCAAATTTAGTCGCTTTGTATTGCGTTCATGTTCTGGATCTACATCCCTTCGTTACCCTGCTGATAACCTGCTCTGCAGGATTTATGTGTGGCGCTTTTAACGGTTTTTTTATTGGTTATCTGAGGATGCGAGCATTTCTCACAACTTTAGTCTCGTTAATCATTTATAGATCTGTTGTTGATTTATTACTTCTTGAATATGCAGTGGATATTACGTCAGTTTTTCCAGACTCTGATCTCTGGTACGAGATTGGTGATGGCACTTTTTTTGAAGTGCCGTACGTGATGATGGTTACTGCATTGATCTTTTTGAGCGGCCATCTGATTATTAGCCGGATGAAGCCTGGCTGGCATCTTACAGCCGTTGGTGGAGCTCGAAGGTCTGCGTTCAACGCAGGTATAAATGTAAAAAGAACAGTATTTTTCTCTTATGTTACTAGCGGTTTATTGTGCTCCATTGCAGGCTATATGTACGCGTCGCGACTTGCGAGTACTGGTGCTGAAACCGGCATGGGACTGGAACTTGTCGCACTTACTGCTGCGGTTCTGGGGGGTACGAGTTTAGGTGGTGGACGCGGATCAGTGCCAAAGGCCTTATTTGGTGGGCTAATTGTTCTGCTTTTATCAAATGGTCTCATGCGATTTGGCATTCAAGGTGGCACTAACTCGATGATCTTTGGGATTATCTTACTTTTTTCAATTTGGGTTGATGTGCGATGGTTGAAAAACCGGTCTAAGCTTTTGTCAAAAGTTTATGTCGCACCAGTTTACGTTAAACTTCCTACTGCAGCGAGTACCGCTGCGAATAGCCAATCTCCTTATGCTCAAAATGACAAGCTAAGGGAAGTCCAGGTAATTGGACTTGGCAAGGTTGAGGGTCCAGAAGATGTAATTCTTGATGAGAACGACAATCTGTATACTGGCACCAGACACGGTGATATAGTGAAGTTTCACGGCCCAGATCACAAAACAATGGAAGTATTTGCTCATATCGGAGGACATCCTCTTGGGATGGCTTTTGACAAGGACAAAAACCTTATCAGCTGCATCCCTGGTATGGGTGTATATTCGGTGTCACCCGATCGAGAAATAAAGAAACTCACCGATAAGACCAACAGAAGTCTGACCTCTGTAATTGATGACGACCGGCTCAGTTTAGCCGATGATCTGGATATAGCGCCAGATGGTCGAATATTTTTCTCAGAAGCAACTATTAGGTATGGGTTAGAAGAGTGGCCGGTTGATTGTCTCGAAAGCCGAGGAAATGGACGCATAGTTGTTTATGATCCAAGAAATGGGTCTACCAAGACAATTATTAAAGACTTAAGTTTTGCTAATGGAGTTTGTCTCTCAAATGATGGGTTATCCATCTTATATGCAGAAACATTTGGTTGCCGTGTCTCACGCTATTGGTTTGATGGTCCTAAAAAAGGCAAACGAGAAGTCTTAATTGATAATCTTCCAGGTTATCCAGACAACATAAATAGGTCGTCTGACGGTAACTACTGGCTCGCTCTCGTCGGTATGCGGGGTCCTGCATTGGACTTAGCGTTGACCATGCCAGGATTTAGAAAAAGGATGGCCAAGCGAGTCGCTAATTCAGAATGGTTATATCCAAACATAAATACTGGATGTGTAATAAAATTCTCCGAAGATGGGTCGGTCTCAGATTCTTTGTGGGATTTAGGCGGCGTGAATCATCCAATGGTTACTTCAATGCGAGAGCACAAGGGTTACCTTTATTTGGGTGGTATCTCCAACAACCGCATTGGCAAATATCGAATACCTGGTGCTGATAAAACCTGGGAAGGATTTAAAGATTATTGGGGGAAAGAGGGTGCTTGACTCTATCAAAACCAAGGTCAACCAGTTTTTGGGCCGAGGGACATCTAGTATTTTTGTTCCACCTATGGATGGCCGCCTAAAAGCTAATGATATTTTAGATAAAACCGAAGTGTTATGCGAAATCGAAAAAGTAGATAATTTGACTGTTTTTGGCGAGCATATTTATGCTTCAAGTCATAACAAGCTCGTAAAAATAGTAGAAAACACTCCTGAGATAATTGAGACGCTTGATTATGAAATAACTGCCCTCGCTTTTGGAAGTAGTGGTGTGCTCGCGATTGGGCTCTCAAATGATACCCTGTTATGTTATGACGTTGGTCGCAAAAGTATTATTTTGGAGGTAGAGTTTGAATGCGTTACTGCACTTTTGTTTTGGGACCCTGAAACTCTAGTAGTGGCGTCAGGATCCCAACAGTTCTCAGCACCTGATTGGAGATCAGATCTGATGAATTTGGGTTCTACCGGAAGTCTTTGGGTGTTCAACGTGGAATCCCGTAGTAAAAAATACCTAGTGGGCGATCTGAAGTGGCCTGCGGGTCTCTGTAAATTGAATGATCAACTTTTGTTTTCGGAGGCGTGGAACCACGCCGTAAATCTAATTGAATTTGCTGCGGCTGGTGATTTTGAAATTAAGTCTAATCAAGAGATATTGTCCAGACTTCCCGCGTATCCAAGCCGGATAGTAAACACGCAAGATAATTGTATTTGGTTGTGTCTATTCGCCCCAAGAAATCAGCTCATTGAGTTTGTTTTAACTGAAAAAGATTATAGGGCAAAAATGTTAAGCCAAGTAGATGAACGGTTTTGGATAGCTCCATCATTTCGCAGTGGTTTAGATTTCAGGGAACCATTGCAAGGTGGAGGAGTGAAAATGATGGGAGTTTTAAAACCGTGGGCGCCCGCCTTTTCGTATGGATTAGTTGTAAAGCTTGATAGAAATTTTCAACCGGAAAAGAGCCTGCATAGCCGAGCTGATGGCAAGGCGCATGGTATCACTAGTGCGGCATGCCTTCCTGAGGGCCAATTATTCCTCTCATCAAGAGGTGACAACAAAGTTATAAGGTATATTGAACAGTGACCAGCTCGCCTCTCGATGATACGATAATTGAAATTTGTGATGGTTCTAAAGAATTCCATGGCGTTACTGCAAATAAAAATATTAATTTTGCACTCCAAAAAGGTGAAGTTCACGCCCTTATCGGTGAAAACGGCGCGGGCAAATCAACACTGACAAAAGTTATGTGTGGAGTTTATCAGCTGTCACAAGGCACGCTTTACGTGGACGGTAAAGTAACACAATTTGCTACGCCAGCAGATGCCTTGAAAAGTGGTATCGCCATGGTGTTTCAAGAAAATAGCCTTGTGCCAGGGATGACGGTTTCTCAGAATATATATCTGGGAACTGAAAAGACGTTCAATCGTTTGAGAGAACTAAATATTAGAGCGGGCCGCTTTTTGCACTCTTTAAATTTTCAAGTTGAACCAAATTTACTCGTGTCAGCTCTCGGTGCAGCACAAAAACAAATGGTGGAAATTGCTAGAGCTGTCCACCACAATGCGCGCGTGATAATTTTTGATGAACCTACTGCAACTTTAACACCAGAGGAAAAACACCACTTTTTTGGGTTGGTTGAACGGTTAAAACTTGATGGTGTTACAATTGTTTTTATTTCGCATGCACTGGAGGAAGCGTTAATGATTTCCGACAAAATTACCGTGCTTAGAGATGGAGAAATAATTGATAGCGATACTTCGAATAATTTTGACCGCGAAAGAATAGTAAAAGCTATGATAGGCCGTGATCTTTCTGAGTCAGCCTATGCAGAAGACAACAAACAAAAGAGAACTATTAGACCTGCTGGAAAAAAGACACTGGAAGTGCAGAACATCTCCATGGGTTCAATGGTCCGAAACTCAACATTTTCAGTATTCTCTGGGCAAATAACTGGAGTTTTTGGGCTTGTAGGTTCCGGTCGCACTGAGATGATGAAAATCATTTCTGGAGTAATCAAGCGAGACTTCTTCCATGGTGGTAATATCCTGCTAGACGGAAAATATGTAAGATACAGGGTTCCCCGGTCGGCTGTTGAAGACGGAATAATATATGTAACTGAAGATCGAAAAAGTGAAGGCTTTTTTGAAAATATGACGATCCAAGAAAACATTAATGTCGGAGATATGGTGGCAAATGCAAATTTGGCAAAAGTTATCAGCTTCTCAAATGCTAAAAAACTTGCTGAACTTTGGATAAAAAAATTAAATATAAAAACATCAGGGAACGACTCGCCAGTTGTAGAGTTGTCCGGAGGAAACCAACAAAAAGTCGTGATTGCTAAAGCTCTCACTCAAAAACCGAAGGTCGTAATATTTGATGAACCAACTCGAGGCGTTGACGTTGGAGCAATCAGCGAAATTCATGATTTCATCGAGAGTTTGGCAGACGAGGGTATAACAGTAATTGTTATATCCTCTTATCTTCCTGAAATATTAACGCTATCTGACAGAATCTTAGTATCTCGAATTGGGCAAATTGTAGAAGAGTTTGAGGCAGAGGATGCAACTGATGAGAAGATTATTTTTGCTGCTGTGCATTAGGCCCTTAATCAATTTATCAATATCTTAAAAACTACAGGTGATTTGCATGCGTGTTGGCAACGGTAAGAAGCCTAGCTTAAACGATTGGAATGTTGTCAGCTTGTTACGACAGCAGGCCCGAAAGTACGGCGATCGAACTTTCATCTCATTTGAAAGTGGTGTGTCTCTTACTTTTCAGGATTTAGACAGGAAATCCGATGAATTTGCGTCAGCCTTGAAAGATTCTGGGATAATTGCCGGAGACCGTATTTTTTGCCTTTTAAAGAACTCCCCAGAATTTCTGATTTCTATGTTTGGCATTATGAAGGCTGAGGCGATCTTTGTACCCATAAATACAGAGTTAAAAGGAGTTTTTTTACAGCACCAATTCACTAATTGTGAACCCAAAATGGTTATTGTGGAGCGATCACTTGTTAAAGCTTTTGTTGGCTTAAATCCTCTAGTTTCTGGCTTGAGTGGGGTTATTATTTCTGGAAATACCAGAGCTTTAGATTTGCCTTTGGCCTTGCAAGCTGAGGAAACACATAACTTTGCAGATTTCGTTTCGCAGAGGGTTAATTGCTCAGCAAGTGATTTCATCCCCTCAATTCACACAATATGCGCTATAATGTACACCTCTGGTACATCAGGACCCTCAAAGGGTGTTCTATTGCCTCATGGTCATTTTTTCTCTTACGCCGTCGGTCAAGTGGATGGTATGAAACAGACCGAAGATGATATTTATTACATCTGTATGCCACTGTTCCACGTTAATGCCCTAAACATGCAATTTTTGGGGTCTCTGATGGCGGGCTCTTCTATTTTTTGCGTTGAACGGTTTAGCACGTCGAATTGGTTGCGACATTGTATTGAGTCAGGTGCGACACTGACGAACACGCTGGGTGTGATGACGGAGTTTGTGTTTAACACGCCGGAAACGGTGTTGGATAAAAAACATGCGCTAAGATTAATTTGCGCTGTACCGATTGCCAAAGAATGGGGCGAGAAATTTCAGACACGATTTGGCGTTAAATTGTATCAGGCTTTTGGTATGACAGAGAGCGGGATCGTCTTTTGGGGTGACTCTGATGAGGAAGAATTGATACCAGGATGTGCTGGTTATTTGAAATCTGATCTTTACGAAGCGGTTATTGCTGATCCTGAAAATGATGAAGTTTTAGAAACAGGGGAAATAGGCGAATTGCTCATCCGGCCACGTCATGCGGGTGTATTCTCTTCTGGATATTTTCAAATGCCAGAAAAAACTTTGGAAGCATGGAGAAACCTTTGGTTCCACACAGGGGATGCCTGTTATTTCGACGATAAAGGGCGTATGCATTATTTTGACCGTATAAAAGATTGTATCAGACGTCGTGGCGAAAATATCTCGGCATATGAGGTGGAACAAGCGCTCAATAGTTATGAAGCAGTTTTGGAAAGCGCTGTCATCGGCGTTAGGACAAAAGATTCCGGAGGCGAGGAAGAAGTTCTTGCTTTCATTGTCGTTGAAAGCAAAAAGAATTTTGATTTTGACAAGCTGGTCGAATACTGCGCCCAAATTATGCCAAAGTTTGCGGTTCCAAGATTTATACAGCTAACTGATACTTTGCCAAAAACCAGTTCAGGAAAATTGAGTAAAGCAATCTTTCGTAATGAAGGACTCAGTGCGCAGGCCTTTGACAGTAAAAAGGTTTAATCACTCTCAGTGATCGCCAAATTTAGCGTACGAGAGCGATGCGCTGACCTAAAATCGGCTAAGATTAAACTTCGTTAATGTTTTATATATTGTGGTGCGAGATACCCCCGAACGTCTAGAAACCAAGCTAATGTTTCCGTCGGCTTCCAGCCAAATTTTTGGATTAACACATAATTTTCTTGAAGTACGAGCGGTCGCTAATATCGCTCACATGATATGATTTCTTTGCTCGATATAACTTAAGTGACTCTCTTGATGTAGGCAGTCGCCTCAATTTCAACGAGAGCCTCATCTTCGACTAACTCTTTGATGATCAGCATAGACATGGCTGGGAAGTGTTTGCCAAAGACACTCTGATAAGCTTTTCCAACTGCACCTTGGTTCGCCAGATATTCATCTTTATTTTTCACAAACCATGTAAGTCGACCAATATCGGTGACGTCGCCGCCAGCGGTGCGAACGATTTCGGCGATATTAACGAGTGCTTGTTCCATTTGTGCGATAAAGCCACCCTGAACAATGATTTTATCTTTGTCCCAACCGATCTGACCGCCGATGTGCAAAGTGCCATCAGCCATTAACATGCCATTTGAATAACCAAGTGCCGGTGCCCAGCCTTGGGGGTGGATAGTTTGAGGTTTCATATGTCTGTCTCCATAAATTTAATCAGTTTTGTTCGAGCCTCATCAGGCCACAACTGGGGCTTACCTCGGGCTTCGACGTAAACGAGGGTTTGGTCAGCGACAAAGCGTGTTTCTTCTTGGCAGACTGCGTTCGTTATGAGGTTCAGGCTGGTGCGTCCAATGTTTTGAACTGTGATTTGCAAATTCAGATGGTCGCCATGAAAGCTTGGTGCGCCGAATTCCATCGAAAAACTTACTGTTGGAACACCGGACCCTGGATGCATTCGCTCAAATGGCCAACTGAGAACGTCAGAAAAGAAACTTTCTACCGCATCGTTCAGCAATTCGGCATAGCGCGGAAAGAAAACAATCCCAGCAGGATCACAGTATTTAAACAAAACCTTTTGTTCGTATTTGTAATTCATAGGCGAACTTGGAACGTAATCACAGTTTGAGCGGCGAGGGTGCACTGAGTGAGTTTGATGTCTAGAGTGCGATCATTGATACCGAACATATCTTTGCGAGGCTGCGTCATAACTCACCCCTAAGGTGCCAAAGTTCAGGGAAAAGTTCGACATCAAGCATGTGACGCAGATAACTTACACCCGCTGTTCCACCAGTACCGCGTTTGAACCCAATAACGCGTTCAACTGTGGTCACATGATTAAAGCGCCAACGTCGGAAGTAGTCTTCGAGGTCAACCAGCTTCTCACCTAGCTCATAAAGCTTCCAATGTTCTTCGATATTTTGATAGATTAATTTCCAGCGTTCTTGGATTTCTGGAACAGCTGAATGCGGAGTACCCAATTGTGGGGTAGGTACATTTTTATCATGCCCATCCAATGTAACAAAGACATAGCGCACAACTTCATCGTAAAAACTAGGCTGACCCAGTTCTACTTGAAGCAATTTGTGCCATTGCGGTACATGAGCATGCGGTTTCGTCATGTTGGGATTCCGGTTGCCTAGAACATATTCGATCATGCGGTACTGGTAGGATTGAAATCCGGATGAGGGGCCAAGTGCATCTCGAAAAGCTGTGTAATCCGCGGGCGTCATCGTGCGAAGAACATCCCATTGGTTGTTAAGCTGTTCAAAAATGCGGCTGACACGGGCCAGCATTTTGAACATCGTTGCAGTGTCGTTCTGTTTCAGCGCTTTGCGGGCGGCATTCAACTCATGCAGGATTAGCTTCATCCACAATTCAGACGTTTGATGTTGAATAATGAATAACAACTCATCATGCGCGCAGCTTTGCGCAGCCTGCGCGTTTAGGATCGAGTCAAGACGCAGATAATCGCCATAAGACATCAAATCTTTGAAATTCATCTTTGCACCGCCGGTACTAGGATCATATGCTTTAGTCGTCATCAGACCGTCTTTCGCAGTCTAAAACGTTGGATTTTTCCGCTTTCTGTTTTTGGAAGTTCCTGAGCAAAGATGACTGAGCGTGGATACTTAAAGGGTGCTATGGTTGCTTTAACATGATCTTGCAGCGACTTGATTAAAGCTTCTGACGGGGTTTGATCCTCGCCAAGAATAACATGGGCCTCAACGATGGAGCCGCGTTCGGGGTCTGGCACCCCAATCACGGCACATTCTGCGACCGCTTTATGGGACAACAAAGACGCCTCGACCTCAGGGCCTGCAATATTATAACCTGACGACACGATCATATCGTCATCGCGAGCAGCAAAATGGAAATAATCGTCCTCGTCTTGGCTGAACGCGTCACCAGAAATATTCCACCCGTCTTGCACGTATTTTTCCTGATGCTCGCCAAACAAGTAGCGACAACCGGTTGGACCGCGCATTGCAAGACGTCCAATCTTACCGCGCGGTAACTCTTCGCCCTTAGGGCCAATAACCTTGGCCTCATAGCCTGCAACGGGTTTGCCAGTACAGGCCGGTTTGTGATCGTCGAACCGGTTTGAAATAAAAATATGCAGCATCTCAGTTGCGCCGATCCCGTCCAGCATCGGTTTGCCAGTTTTTTCCATCCATTCGTCATAAACAGGGCCTGGTAGGGTTTCGCCCGCAGAGACTGCCGCCCGCAAAGAAGACAAATCAGCCCCGTCATCCATAGCTCGCAGCATGGCTCGATAGGCGGTGGGTGCCGTGAAACAGACGGTTGCCTTATAAGTTTCGATGATCTCAATCATATTTGGCGGTGTTGCCGCCTCTAACAGGGTTGCGGTGGCGCCAAATCGCAGTGGAAATATCGCGAGCCCACCGAGACCAAAAGTAAAGGCTAAAGGAGGTGAGCCAATAAAAATATCTTCTGGCTGCACATTCAGCACGTCTTTTGCGTAGCCATCTGCAATAATCATCAAATCACGATGAAAATGCATAGTGGCCTTCGGGTTTCCCGTTGAACCCGATGTGAACCCAATTAGCGCCACATCATCTTGGGCGGTGGGGACGACATCAAATTGCACAGATTTTGTCAGTGCAAGGCGGTCAAGTTCTGCATCATGATTCGCAGTGCCATCAAAACCTACAACTGTTTTCAACGTCGCACAGTCTTTGGCGCAAGCGATCATCTCATCCATTAGCCTTGTGTCGCACAAGGCATGTGTTATTTCTGCTTTTTCAATGTATTTTTGAAGCTCAGCTGCACGAAGCATTGGCATTGTATTCACTACCACAGCACCTGCCTTGGTCGCTGCCAGCCAGCAGGCAACCATGGCTGGATTGTTGGCAGATCGGATCATTACACGGTTTCCGGGTTTCAGGCCGAGATCGTCCACCAAGGCGTGGGCAAGGCGGTTTGTCCAATCTGTCAGTTCTTTATAGGTGCGGCGACGGCCATTCCCTATTAGCGCGGTATGATCCCCAAATCCTTTTTCGACCAGTGCATTGGTCAACTCATACCCTGCGTTCAATTGGTCAGGATACGCAAACTTATGTAACAAAAGGTCAGGCCAGTCTTTAACTAAGGGAAGATTGTTACGTGTAAATGTGTCGGTATGCGCTGATTTATGCATGTTCATTTCCCCCGATGCGCACCAAGTGCTTGCCGGGCGATCACCACGCGTTGGACGTCTGACGCGCCCTCATAAATGCGTAATGCTCGGATCTCGCGATAAAGCTTTTCAACAGTTTCATTTGATTTCACACCGTCGCCACCGTGTAATTGAACAGCCTTGTCAATAACGCGTTGGGCTTGATCTGTGGCAAATAGCTTTGCCATTGCAGCCTCGCGTGTGACGCGTGGCGCGCCGCTGTCTTTTGTCCATGCCGCTCGGTAAACCAGCAAAGCGCTTGCATCTACGTCCACCGCCATATCAGCAATATGGCCTTGGACCATCTGTAGTTCGAACAACGGAGCGCCTTGCACATGTCGCGACGCCACACGATCCAAGGCTTCGTCAAGCGCGCGGCGCGCAAAGCCTAGTGCCGCGGCTGCAACGGTCGAGCGAAAGACATCTAGAACTGACATAGCAATTTTAAAACCCTGACCGGGGTCACCAATCATTGCATGAACTGGGATGCGCAGGTCATTGAAATCAAGCGTTGCTAAAGGGTGCGGTGCAATTGTTTCCAAACGTTCCGAAATCAATAGGCCTGGCGTGTCCGCAGGCACGATAAAGGTAGACATGCCGCGCGCACCAGGTCCTTCACCTGTCTGCGCAAATACGCAATAAACATCAGCGATTCCACCGTTTGAGATCCACGTTTTTTGACCATTTAATACATATTGGTCGCCATCCAATGTGGCGGTCATTGTGTTGTTGGCTACATCTGATCCGCTGCCTGGCTCGGTTAGGGCAAAGGCCGAAATCGCAGTCCCGGACCTCGTTTTTGG
>DLZA01000007.1:4593-5446 GCA_003447515.1 Paracoccaceae bacterium | reverse complement strand
GCAAATGCAAAATCTGCAAGTCCGTCATGTCTTGCAAGTGTTTCGCGGATTAGGCACAATGTACGGACATCCAAACGACCATTTTCCGCACCTGAATACTTGGCAAAGCCAGCCTCGCCCAGCAAGGTCACCAACTTACGGCAGGCCGCATCAGTGTCGCTATGATCGATAGTGCCCAGGACGTCTTTGGCCCATTTATCTAAGTCAGCGGCTAAAACACGATGGCGATCCTCAAAGAAGGGCCAAGAGAGAAAAGTTTGATCTGCCATCAGTCGCCCTCAAACACAGGTTTTTCTTTTGCAATAAATGCGTGATACGCACGGTGAAAATCTTGACCCTGCATGCATATGGCCTGTGCCTGCGCTTCGGCTTCGATCGCTTGTTCTATGGACATCGACCATTCTTGAGCCAACATGGTTTTGGTCATCATATTTGCGAAACCTGGACCATCTGCAATGCGACGCGCCAAAGTTTGCGCGGTAGACATCAGGTCGTCTTGGCTAACCACCTTGTTAAAATAGCCCCAACGTTCCCCTTCTTCGGCGGACATCGATCGCCCGGTGTATAATAGTTCTGCCGCGCGTCCCTGCCCAATGATCCGCGGCAGAATAGCACATGCGCCCATATCACAACCTGCAAGACCAACACGGTTAAACAGGAATGCTGTTTTGGCGCTCGGTGTGGCGACCCGCATATCAGATGCCATCGAAATTATCGCACCGGCACCAGCACAAACACCATCGATTGCCGCGATTATCGGTTTGCCACAATTGACCATCCCTTTGACCAAATCGCCGGTCATGCGGGTAAAGTCCAGAAGTTCTTTCATCGTCATTTTGGTTAGTGGACCAAT
>DLZA01000007.1:0-4199 GCA_003447515.1 Paracoccaceae bacterium | reverse complement strand
ACATCATCCGAATAGGGCAGATCGCGAAACCAATCACGTAGTTCTGCGTAGCTATCAAATGTAAGGGGATTTTTGCGGTCTGGTCTATTGAGCGCCACCGTGGCGATGCCATCTTTAATTTCACATTTAAAGTGTTGTACGTCAGATTTCATTTTGCACCTCTTCGTTTAGGGTTTCTTGAAGTCGGTCAAGCCGCAGGATCATACCGTCGATATCGTCGGCATTTAGACCCCCGAGAATGTGATCAATCCAAGTTTCGTGCTCAGCGGAATGCATTGAAAAAAGGGCTTTTCCCGTTTGTGTTAAAAGTACCATTTGCGCACGACGGTCACCGGGGACAGAAACACGTAGGGCCAATCCGTCATCGGTGAGTTTATCTACAATCCCCGTGATATTCCCTTTGGAGACCTTGAGCATGGCTGAAATTTCGCTCATTTTCAGCCCGTCAGGTGAACGGGAGAGGGCCGACATTACGTCAAATCGTGGCAGGGTCCAATCGTGTTCTTTGCGCAGTCGACGGCGGATCTCATCTTCTATTAGCCGGCTGGCTTTTAGCAATTTTAGCCACAAGCGAAGGCGCTCTTTTGACAGTGGTTCCTGCGTTAGTGTCGGATTGAGTTTCAAATCTCACCTCCTGACAGGCTAAGCGCATGACCGTTCACAGAGCGCGCAGCATTTGAACACAGCCAAAGTGCTGTTCCCGCAACTTCGTCGGTTTCAAGAAATCGCTTTTGTGGATTGCCTTGAAAGAGTGCTTCGCGCGCTTTGTTTTCGGACATGCCTGTCTTTGCTATTATATTGTTTATCGAGCGATCAAGCATCGGTGTATCGATAAAGCCAGGGCAAATCGCATTTACGGTGATACCAGTTGCGGCCAATTCTAATGACAAAGCACGTACCAGACCGACCACGGCGTGTTTTGAAGCGCAATAGGCTGTGACGTAAGGAAACCCTTTAAGACCGGCAGTTGAGGCAATCGCGATCATGCGCCCCCAGCCCTGTGCTTTCATATCGGGTAAGGCCGCTTGCCAAACGTTTGATACTCCAATTAGGTTTACCGCCAACATTGCCTGCAAATGATTTGCGTCCATTTTTTCGAAAGGCACGCTATCGGCAGCACCGGCACTGGCTATCACGATATCAACTGGCCCTTGATTAGCACGTGTCGCATCAAAGGCAGCGTTCACAGAGCTTTGGTCTGTGACGTCACACATTTGGTACGGTAAATTCTGTGCCTGCAAAGGGGCTTCTGAGCGCCCCATGATGGTGACTTTTGCGCCCTCTTGGGCAATAGTCTTCGCAGTATCAGCACCAACGCCTGTTCCACCACCTGTTACGACGACATGTTTACCAGATAACGTCATGGGCGTACCATTTCCGCTTCCCTATCTGCCAGACGCCATGCCTGGTCGCGACCTGCTTCATAGGGCCTTGGCCACACAGCTTGTCGATCACCAACTTTTGTGCCTTCATGCAGGGTCCAATATGGATCGTTCAGATGGGGGCGGCCCACCGCAATCAAATCTGCGCGACCTGCCATCAGGATCGAATTCGCATGATCTGCTTCATAAATATTTCCAACGGCCATCGTCTTAAGACCCGCATCGTTCCGGATGCGGTCAGAGAATGGTGTCTGGAACATGCGACCATAGACAGGGTTTGCATCCGTCGTGGTTTGACCTGCAGATACATCGATCAGATCTGCGCCAGCATCTGCGAAAAGCCTTGCAATATCGACCGCCTCTTGGGGCGTTACGCCGGCATCTCCAACCCAGTCATTAGCCGAAATACGCACCGACATCGGTTTGGCTTTTGGCCAGGCGGCGCGCATTGCTGAAAAAACCTCCAGCGGATAACTCATACGTTTTTCCAAAGACCCACCATATGCATCGCGACGTGTATTGGACACAGGCGAGATGAATGATGAAATTAGATAGCCGTGTGCGGCGTGAAGTTCGATCATATCAAAACCCGCGCGATCTGCCATTTGGGCCGATGCCACAAATTGATCACGGACTTCGTCCATCTCAGTTTTTGTGATTTCACGCGGTGTTGCGTTGTCCTGAGACCAAGGAATAGCCGAGGCGCTTACAACGTCCCAATTGCCGGACGCTAGAGGTTTGTCCATACCTTCCCAGCCAATGTTCGTTGAGCCTTTGCGACCGGAATGGCCAATCTGACAGCAAATCTTAGCTTCTGTAAAATCATGCACAAAATTGGTTAGTTTTTTCCAACCCTTTTCATGTTTCGGTGAATAAAGGCCAGGGCAGCCTGGTGTGATGCGGCCCACGGCTGAGACGCAAGTCATTTCTGTGTAGACTAAAGCTGCCCCACCTTTAGCACGCTCGCCGTAGTGTGATAGATGCCAATCGTTAGGTATGCCATCTTGCGCCATGTACTGCGCCATTGGCGAAACAACGATACGGTTCTTTAGCTCCATATCCCGCAGTTTAAATGGTGCAAACATCGGACGTTGAACGGGGATGTCTTTTGGCATCCCAGCCTTGTTCATGAACCACCGCTCTGCGCTTTGTAACCACTCAGGGTCACGTTCACGCAAGTTTTCGTGGCTAATCCGTTGTGACCTGGTTAGCATCGAATAGTTCAGCTGGACAGGATCAAGTGCAAGGTAACGTTCGACTTGCTCGAACCACTCTAACGAATTTCGTGCCGCAGACTGCAAGCGAAGAACCTCTAATAGTCGATCTTCCTGGTAGCGTTCAAACGCATTTTGCAAGTTGTCTTCGGAGTGTATGTGTTCTGCCAAGGCAACCGCACTTTCAAGAGCCAGTTTTGTCCCCGAGCCGATTGAAAAATGTGCCGTTGCTGATGCATCCCCCAGCAAGACAATATTTTCATGATACCATTTTTTGCAAAGAACGCGGGGAAAACGCAGCCAGGCAGACCCGCGGATATGGGTTGCGTTGGTCATCAAGGAATGACCCTGCAGATGATTTTTAAAAATGTCTTCGCAAATCTTAATGCTGTCTTGCTGAGACATCTCACCAAACCCAAATTTGTCAAAGGTGTCTTGGGAGCATTCAATAATAAACGTCGCGGTGTCGTCGTCAAATTGATAAGCATGAGCCCAAACCCAACCGTGCTCGGTTTCTTCAAAAATAAATGTAAAAGCGTCAGAAAATTTTTGACGTGTTCCTAACCAAACAAATTGACATAGCCGTTGGTCAGTTTCGGGCTGGAAGGTTTTAGCGTATTGCGCGCGGGTTCTCGAGTTTAAACCGTCACTTGCGACAACAACATCAAATTCCCTGCGGTAATCTTCCGCACTACCAACTTCGGTTTCGAAGCGCATTTCGACACCTAGTTCGCGCGCACGGTCTTGCAAAAGAACAAGAAGCTTTTTGCGACCAATCCCGCAAAAGCCATGCCCTGATGACACATGTGTCTCACCGCGATAATGCAATGCAATGTCATCCCAATATGCAAAATTCTCGCCAATTGCTTTTGCGCTGATTGGATCGTTTTGTGCTAAGTTGGACAGAGTTTCATCTGACAAAACCACGCCCCATCCGAAGGTGTCATTGGATTTGTTACGCTCTATCACAACAACCTCTGCGGATGGGCTTCGAAGCTTCATCGAAATCGCAAAGTAAAGTCCGCTTGGGCCGCCGCCTAGGCACGCTATGCGCATTAACCACTCCCGTATGTTTGTCAAATTTGAAAGGTAATCGATAAAAAAATCTTACAAGTATTTATAATTTAGTTCAAGTTTAAAATATTTATATATAAAGCTTTATTACTTTAATCTTAGTAATCTTAAAGCAATGCTTGATAAAATGTGTTATTTCCAAACGTTCCCATCATCAGGCAATTACGCCTGACAACGCTATCGCCGAACCTGTTCAAAATGTGGAACCTGTGATGTTAATGCCCGTTTTTTAACGAATGTAAGCTCGCATTAGTTTTTCACAGCTCAAATACAAGTGCTCAGTAACCGTCGTAATCCTAAGAGAGGAGCGGCAGTGTTTGAATTGGATGAGGTGTGTGAAATGATTGGATATGGTCTGATATCTTACAAATCTAGCCAAACAAGAGCCAGTCTTTGTTGCGCCTTCAACCGGCCAAAGTTGTCAGAAAGGGAAAGAAAACAGCTCTTGTTTTGATAGACTTACAGTTTTGTTAGCCAAGTATTCTTAACTTTCCTGGCTGCTCTGGACCCTGAATCTTGAATCGTTATA
>DLZA01000321.1:2388-10898 GCA_003447515.1 Paracoccaceae bacterium | reverse complement strand
CGATTGTCGGATCGTGTTCCAGCGCCAGGGCGATATTGGTCAAAGGTCCAATTGGACAAAGGATAATCTCGCCCGGGTTTTCGTTGATGATGCGGCAAATAAATTCATGCGCAGGCTCTTTGAGTGGTTTGCTTTTGATGGGCTGTGCATCCATTGTACCAAAGCCTTCGACGCCATGCACATAATCGGAAACGCCATTTGGCTCCATCACAATCGGCTTATCCGCCCCTTTTGCAATTGGGATAGGTTGGCCAACCTTTTCTGCCAAAACGATTGCATTACGAACAGCAATGTCGGTCGTCACATTTCCAAACACGCTCGTCATGCCCACGATTTCAATATCTGGGTGTAAGGCCGCATAAAAGATCGCCATGGCGTCATCGATGCCAGGATCGGTATCGATAAGGATCCTGTGGGTCATGCTTGTTCTTTCAAAAACGCAAAGACTTCCTCACGCGTTGGAATCGCGGGTGCAGCGCCTGCGCGGGTTACTTGGATTGCGGATGCAGCGGCTGCAAAACGCAGCGCTTTAGCAGGGCTGTTGGACAGAGTAAATTCTGCCATGAAGGCGCCAAGAAAGGTATCACCTGCGCCTGTAGTATCTTGCGGCATAACGTTGAACGCGGGCTGATGGATGGTCTCTTGATACGTATGTAAATCTGCCCCTTTCGCCCCTTTAGTCACCAAAAGATACCGCAGACCAAGTTCACAGGGGTCTCTGCCAAGTGCATTTTGGAGGGATGCGGCTTCTACTTCGTTAACTGCAAGCAAATCAATATGATCAAGCATTGGAATTGCGTGTTTAGCCTCGAAAGGAGCTGCCGAATAGGCTGTGCGAAAATTCTTTTGTCGTGCGGATTGTGCTAATTCATGCACAAGGTTGGTTTCATTTTGACAAATGACCCAATCCGTTTTTGGATCGGCGTTCCCTAATGCATTTTCGATTTGACTCATTGTGAAAGCTTGGTTGGACCCGCCGAATAGTACGATTTGATTTTCCGCTGCATTATCGACAAGGATCACAGCGTGGCCGGTATGTGTATCTACTGTTTTGATACCAGTAAGTGTTAGGCCAAATTCTGAAATCTGTTCGAGCAACCATTGGGCATCTGGGCCAACACAGCCGATATGGCGTACTTCAGCTCCGCAACGTTGAGCTGCAATAGATTGGTTAACGCCCTTCCCACCCAGATATTTTTCATAAGACGTGCTGGCAAGTGTTTCCCCTGGTGCCGGTAAGGAAGCAACACGGTAGACTAGATCAAGATTTATCGAGCCGAAGTTCAAAATCATATTGGTTTACGCGCCCTCAAGGGAATCACATTGATTAAAAGGCTAGGACCATTACAAGTGCAAATATATAGCTATTTGGACGATTTTTTTTGTTGACTGAGGATGCGAATCAGAATTTCGACACGTTTTTGAACCCATCAAGAATATTTAGGAACATCTGCATCAACGCCTTGTTTGTGAAGTCAGTAGCTCAGTTGCCATTTCTAACGGCTTTTTTTGGTAAACGTGACGCTGCCTTTATTGGTAATCAACAATTTTGCAGTCCCCCTGCCATGTGCCAGTAATCCCTTGTGCAATGTAGGAGATGAATTTTGCCGGTTTTGAGCATGTAACCCTACAGTAGTGTGAGAGGTGTTTGCGTTTTGAATATGCGCACCCCAGTTATGGGTAAGCGTTATTTAACGATGATCTCCGGTCCCATCACAAGATTTGGAAGGAACGTTGAAATTATTGGGATGTAAGTGATCATGATCAAAAATACAAAAAGGATTGCAAGGAACGGCAAAGCCGCCTTGACCACGGCCATCATAGGCATGCCGGCAACGCCTGATGTGACAAAAAGGTTGAGCCCAACCGGAGGCGTGATCATGCCAATTTCCATATTGACTACCATGATAATGCCCAGATGGATTGGATCGATGCCCAATTCAATAGCAATGGGAAATACCAGCGGAGCAACAATCACCAATAGGCCTGATGGCTCCATGAATTGGCCACCAATTAATAAGATCAAGTTTACCACGATTAGGAAAGTGATGGGGCCAAGACCTGCAGCAAGCATCGCTTCAGTGATGTGCTGTGGCACTTGTTCGTCAGTCAGCACGTGTTTCAAAATTAGAGCATTGGCGATGACGAACAGTAATGTCACGGTGAGTTTGCCTGCTTCGAATAGCGTGTCGATCGTATCGCGGTGCCATATTGCTGTTAGAATTGCTTGAGGTTTGTCGAGAAGGGACAAGTTTTTTTCCCCTTCGGTAGTCGCGAGTGGGCCCATGTCGCGATAGATGAAGCTTGCGATGACCCATGCGTAAATGGCGGCCACAGCAGCGGCTTCGGTTGGGGTGAAAATCCCGCCGTAGATTCCGCCAAGAATAATCACAATCAAGAACAGGCCCCAGCCTGCTTGAGCAGCGGCGTTCAAGCGTTCAGACCAAGGTGCGCGCTCGCCCTTGGGCAAGTCTTTAACGCGCGCAATGATGTAAATTCCGATCATCAGCATGGTGCCTGCCATCAGGCCTGGGATCACTCCTGCTAAGAACATGCGGCCTACGGAAACTTCAACAGCGGCGGCGTAAACGACCATTACGATTGATGGTGGGATCAGGATGCCAAGCGTGCCTGCGTTACAGATCACACCTGCTGCAAATTCCTTGGTGTAACCTACTTGACGCATGCCGGCGATCACGATTGAGCCAATAGCTACAACTGTTGCGGGAGAGGAGCCAGAAAGTGCAGCAAATAGCATGCAAGCGAAGACACCTGCGATTGCGAGGCCGCCGTGGAAATGACCTACACAAGCGATGGAAAAATTTATGATTCTGCGGGCAACTCCGCCCGTCGACATAAACGATGACGCAAGTATAAAGAAGGGGATGGCAAGAAGCGTATAATGCCCTTCAAATGCGTTAAATAGTGTTTGTGCAACTGACGCGAGCGAGCTGTCAGAGAACCACAACAGGAACATGACAGAAGAAAAGCCCAGAGCTACGGCGATGGGTACACCGATCATCAGCAATCCGATGACCATGGCGAACAGAAGAATCACTTCCATTATGTGTTTTCCTTCACGTATCGCGCAGCATCATCCATTGCGTCCTCAGCTTCGTGGCTAACGATCAACATGGTAATATCGCCTCGCAGCAATCTGAATGCGGCTTGGATGAAACGGAACACCAACAACGCCATGGAAATTGGCATGATCATATAGGGAATTAAACGGGGAAGTTTTTCGTATTCGTCGCCATCATTAAATGCGCCTTCCATCCAACCAAGGATTGTGGGCATTGGAATATCGTCAGTTTCATACCAGGCTTTGCCACGAAACTTTTCCTCAAACCCAGTGGGGAACCAGCGGCCTTCGGTGCCTGGTAAGTTGGCGAAGTTTGCCCAATAATCCCAAGATCCCTTCAGCAGGAGCAATGAGAATATAATACAAACCAACACAGCAATAAAACCCATGACCTTCCGCACTCTGGGTGATACGAAATTTAATACTGCATCAACGCCCAGATGCGCGCCGATTTTCACAGCGTAGGATGCGCCAAGCAGCACCATCCAACCGAACATAAAGACTGTAAATTCAACAGCCCAAAGGATATTGGAGTTAAATCCATACCGAGCAATAACATTAGCGAAAGTCACCACTGTCATGGCACCAAGGATAAGAGCAATTAGTGTTTCCTCAAACCTGTCAGTAATTGATTTAATTTCATTCGACATGTTATACGCCCCTTGCTAATTGGGCGAGCTATCTGGCTCGCCCAATTAAAGACAAACAGAATTAGTTTGTCATTGCGTTGATTTTTTGTGCTGCCGCAATGTTTTCTGAGCCTACGTCGCCTTCAAACTGTGCCCAAACAGGCTTCATTGTTTCGACCCATGCTGCACGCTGTTCTGACGTTAGCTGACGCACAATGCCGCCTGCATCAATAATCGATTGTTTCGCGCCAGCGTTTACCGCAGTGGACTCACCGTTGCGGGCCTCAGTTACTTCTTGAACGATCTGTGTAAACTGGCTGCGTGTGCTTGCCTCTAGACCATCTAGCCAATCAACAGACGTTACCAGTAAATAGTCTATGATCCCGTGGTTAGTTTCAGTCACGCCATCCTGTACTTCAAAGAATTTTTTACCGTAGATGTTAGACCATGTGTTTTCCTGGCCGTCGACAACACCTTGTTGCAGCGCACCATATACTTCCGCGAACTTCATTTTTTGTGGCGAGCCACCAATGGCCTCCATTTGAGCAACCAGAACGTCAGAAGATTGTACGCGAAATTTTAGACCGTTTGCATCTGTTGGAGCGATCAGGGGTTTGTTGGCGGACATTTGCTTCATGCCATTGTGCCAGAATGCAAGGCCTTGAAGGCCACGTTTCTGCATACTGTCCTTCATCGCCTGACCCGTATCAGAGTTTTGGAAAGCATCGACTGCGTTAATGTTGTTAAACATGAACGGCAAATCGAAAATGCGGAATTGTTTGGTAAATTTCTCAAATTTGGACAACGATGGTGCTGCTAGCTGAACGTCGCCTTGCAGCATCGCTTCGAGTACTTTGTTGTCATCATAAAGAGTGGAGTTCGGGAAGACCTCCATGCACATTTTGCCGTTCATTTCTTTGTTTACACGACTTTCCAGTAGCGTTGCAGCAATCCCTTTTGGGTGCTTGTCTGTATTGGTTACGTGCGCAAATTTTACAACCACTTCACCGTCCTCGCAGGATGCGGCGACTATGGATGGTACAAGCACTACTGCTGCAATGCAGGCGCCTTTCAAAAAAGATTTCATGATTTTCTCCCAATGGAATTATAGCGGATAAAGTCCGACTATATTTAATGCACCCCAGTCACTCGCTTAATGCAAAGAATTTTTTGTCGCGCTTGAAAAGTGTTGAAAAATAACAAAAATTAAATTTTTTGGATGTAAAATTACAGATATGTGCGAATTTTCGGACAGTTTTACTTGCGCTTTGATGGTGTGTGCTGATCTATTTTACATAGATTCGCGCTCAAATAGGACGAAGTTTTCGTGAGACGCATATTTCTGTTTATGGGTTTTCTGTTGATTTCCAGTGCGATTGCGTTGGGCGTTTATTCCTTTGCTTTTCGTGCTAACCTCGGTCAGTTGCAGCGCAAAGGTCATCTGCAATTAGACCAAGCGGCAGATCGATTGTTGGGTCAATTGGCAAGTTTTAAACAATTGCCAAACTTGCTAATGCGCCATCCGGTTGTCGTTGGTGTTTTAAGCGGCGAAGTGAGCCAATACGAAGCGAACGATTTTCTTGTAAATACGGCACTGACAGTGGGCGTGGAAGAAATCCTGATTTTGGATGGTAAAGGCGTGGTTATAGCGGAATCAAACTTTGAGGAACCTTTTTCCTCGCTTGGTCAAAACCTATCTAATGAGAACTACGTGCAGCGTGCAATAAACGGTGGCCTAGGTTATGACCATTCGTTCTCATTGCATGATCGTGGGCGAGACTTTTACTTTGCGCGGGGCGTGATCGACGAACAAGCTCCACCGATTGGTATAGTTGTGGTGCGGGCGGATGTGGCGCAATTAGAATTTGAATGGGAAGTCGATGAGACAGTTTTGGTTTTTGAGGACGAATTCGATGTGGTGTTCGTTACCAACCGAGTGGAACTAGTCTTGACCCGAGATTCTGAGGAAAGGATGCCCGTCAGGGCTTCACAATTATTCCCACTTGAAGAGGTGAGACCGTTCTTTACTTACGTCAGATCAGAACTGTTTGGTTTTCCCATTTTTAATTTTCGACCAGGATCGGTGGTCCCCGAACGTGCGTTAGTCCTATCCGAATACATCCCACGGTTGGAGCTTACAGCAAGGCTGTTCCTTGACACGAAAGCAGCCGCGCACAACGCGCGTGTTTTAGCATTTTTGGCACTGGCCTTGTTGGCTCTGATCGGTGCGGTTTTAGTGGCGCTGGGCCAACGGCGGCGACGATTAACGGACCGTTTGCAAGTAGAGGCGAAAGCTAATTCGCTGCTTGAAGCGCGGGTTGAAGAACGTACTTTGCAGTTGCAAACTGCGCAGGATCAACTGGTACAGGCGGGTAAGCTGACTGCACTGGGGCAAATGTCGGCGGGGATAAGTCATGAGGTGAACCAACCGCTCGCGGCCATTCGGAACTTTGCCGCCAATGGTGTGAAGCTGATTGAGCGAGATCGGCTGCCTGAGGTGTCTGAAAATCTAAACCTAATTAAACAACAGGTTGATCGGATTAATCGGATTATTAAAAATTTACGTAGCTTTGCGCGAAATGAAGTAGAGGTTACTGAGCGGGTGGACCTGAACGTTGTGCTAGCTGATGCCGTGCGATTGGTGAAGCAACGGTTGCAAGATGAGGCTATTGTTCTGGAGTATTTGCCGCGGACTTTGCCAATCTTCGTGATGGGCGGTCATGTGCGATTGCAGCAAGTGATCGTTAATTTGATGGGCAATGGTATAGACGCCATGACCAACGCTAATGCCAGAGTTCTTAGCCTGTCTGTGGAAGAAGACGTTGATGCAGTGCGAATCCTTGTCGTAGACACTGGGACGGGACTGACTGATCCTGACCGCGTGTTTGAACCGTTTTACACGACTAAGGATGTTGGGGCGTCCAAGGGCCTTGGCCTTGGCTTGTCGATTTCCTACGGGATCATTGGCAGTTTTGGTGGGCAGTTAAGTTGTCGAAATTTAGATTATGGCGCTGAGTTTTGTGTTGCGTTGAGGAGAGTGCCATGAGCGGCCAGGTATTGCTCATTGAAGATGATGATGCGCTTCGGGCCTCGTTGGCACAGACCCTTGAACTGGAGGGAATTAATGTAATTTCAACAGCTCACTACGCACAGGCTCGACGGACCATCCGGGCAAACTTTGCGGGTATTGTTTTGACGGATATTCGGATGCCCCAAAAAGATGGGTTTGATATTCTGACGCTAACGCAGAGTGTCGACAGTGATTTACCAGTCATCATGTTAACAGGCGAGGGCGATGTACCAATGGCTATTCGCGCGATGAAAGAAGGTGCATATGATTTCCTTGAAAAACCGTGTGAAACGAGTATCCTTTTGGGCGTTTTAAAACGTGCTTTGGAGCACCGCGCACTTGTTTTGCGTGCACGGCGAATTGAACAGAAGATGCAACGAAGCGATCCTGCATCGATAAATTTTCCAGGTAAGAGTGATGCGAGTAAAACGCTGCGTACCAATCTGCGGTCGGCTGCTGAAACGAGAAAACATGTGATGTTGACGGGTGGTAAAGGTGTTGGCAAGCGGTTGGCAGCGCATACGATTTTCACGCTTTCAGAAGGCCGTGATTGTTTCCAGATTGTCCGTGCACCTGAGATTGATCCAGCGACTTTTTTAATTGAGGTTGGCGCGGTTGATTTATCTGTTCGCGCCTTCGACGAGGCCAGCAATGCGCAGGTCGACTGTGTTTTGGCTGCTGCTCGAAACCGGCCGGAGGTGCGGTTGATTGCATCGGGTCAGAAAACACGTTCTGTTTTCCAAATGCTTAGTCCCGTTACGGTGAATATTCCTGATTTTGCAGAACGTAGCGGAGATATTGGCATCATGTTCGAAACGGTGCTGCGCCAAGCTGTTCGCAATCGAAACCTTGAAATGCCAATTATACCGCTTGATGTTTTACGTGGTTTACAAGACCGTGAGTGGAACGAAAACCTGTTAGAGCTACGTGCCTTTGCGAATGATTTTTTAGCGAGTCAAAATGAGGTATATAAAACGCTTTCTGAGCAAATGAACGATTATGAACACTTAATTTTAGAGGACTCTTTGAAGCGGTTCAAAGGTAAAGCGACGCAAACGGCATTGGCTTTAGGACTACCCAGAAAAACGTTTTACGACCGCCTTGCTCGGTACGGTTTGCGGCCCCGTGATTATCAGTAAGGTTTCGATCTGTGAACGTGATGTGTGGCTGTTATGAATGGTTGGGGCCATAGGTGGGGATTTTTTGGATGCTAACATGTTTAATTTAAGGCCGTTTTATAACGCCCGTTATATCATACCATTTAAGTTAATTTTATGTGTGTATCGATGTTCGAAAGCTTTTTCGCTTTGACAAATTGGCCATAGAATACGGCGTTGTGGATTAGACGTAGGATTTTGACTCTTGGCTAGTGAAATCACCGGTGCGAGCAAATGTTTCTGCGCACTTTGGAGTGGCCTTATAATTTATTGCGTAGTGGGCTCAGAGCACTTTCTTCCGCTGTAATGCGCACCCAGAGCATTAAAGCGTTGAGTATTGTGAACAGGATTGCAATCCACCAAAGTCCTAACACCATTGGCGCGACGATGATTTCAGCCACGACTAGCGTGTAGTTGGGATGGTGAATGAATTTGAATGGACCATGTTTGACGAGTGGTTCCTCGAGGATAATGATGCGGGTGGTCCATCGAAATCCAAGGCTGGTAAGAATCCAAATGCGAAAGATTTGTAAGGTTGCAAAAAGTACGATCCAAAAAATTGATACGGGCTG
>DLZA01000321.1:0-2000 GCA_003447515.1 Paracoccaceae bacterium | reverse complement strand
TGGATAATGGCCTGCGCCAACTTCATACGCACCACATGCTAAAAGGCGTTTGGTGTTGACTTTGGAAATGGCGAGCTCTGACACCCGTTGCAGGAGCAAAAAACTGAGGAAAAGTAGGGCACCCGTTTGCATTAATCCGATCCTTAAGTGACGTGGAAGGGAAGAAAAGAGGCTGTGAAACCTGGACCAAGTGCACAGGCCAACATTTGGCCTGAGACCCCTTGTCTCAGGACCATATCCATTACAAAAAGGACCGTTGGTGCTGACATATTGCCTGCTTCGCGTAATACATCCCGTTCGGCTTTAAGACTGCCTCGGCTCAAGTGCAATACGTCTTCAATTGCTTCGACTACTTTGGTGCCGCCTGGGTGGCAAACATAGCGGTCAATAACTTCATGGGAAAGTCCAAAAGCAGTTAAAGCGTCGTCCATGGCGTTCGCGAAATGATCACTGACAAAACTGGGAATAGATCGGTCGAACACAACGCCAAGGCCTGTTTCGTCCACGTCCCATCCCATTATGCCGAGTGTGTCTGGCCAGATTTTTTGATAACCGATTTCTAGTATGATTTCACGGGCTGAAGGAGTGGTCGCCGAAATGCATGCCGCTGCTGCGCCGTCACCAAACAAAATTGATGCGATGATATCTGCTTTTTGCATTCTGTCCGCGCGAAAGGCAAGCGAGCAGGTCTCGACTATCACCAGAAGTACTTTGGAATGTAATTTAGAAGCTGCGAGGGATTGAGCGACTGATAAGCCGGAAACTCCGCCCGCGCAGCCTAACCCAAATAAGGGCACACGCATGATATCGTTGCGAAAACCCATTTCAGTGAAAGCCTGCGCTTCAAGTGTAGGTGTTGCGATACCAGTTGAGGACACTGTGACCACGATGTCTACATCTGATCCACTCCAGCCCGCATGGCTCAACGCTTTCTGTGCCGCATCAATAAACATTTTTTTAGCTTCAACCATGAAAATCGCATTTCGATCTTTCCATCCGTGTGAGCTAGAAAACCATTCAAGTGGAACGACCGAATGTCGCTGATCAATTTTGGCTTTGGCAAAGGTTTTTGTTAAGTGCGAGAGTTGCGGGTATTTTCTTCCAAAAATGATTGCAGCTCGTTTTCGCACCTCTCCTTGTGGTAATGTGTGTGACGGAAGAGCCGTAGACAGGCCGTGAAGAAAAACAGACATTGAGCCGCCTTTTTTAGGTTTTCCCACACTACTGCCAATGATGTATTTGCCACAAGGCATTGGCAAAATAAAATGAACAAGTTGTCCTTTGGATTTTCATCGGTGTTTGTCATCTTACCTTTCCATGGAATTTAATTTTTTTGTGTTTGTTCGTGGGTTTGACCCCTTTTTGAGTTTTTTAGATAATTCTTAACGATTATAATGCGTAATGCGTTGGGGGTAATCGGAGTGTATTTTTTCTCAAATGATTTTCTATGAACCGGAATTATTGATAGCGACTGACCGGGCGGGACCTGTCTAGAGAAGAAATTATTTAGACATCAAATTGGATTAAAAGTTGGCTTTACGCCAAAAATAGCGCCACTCCTACAATGATTTTCAAGATCATAGGCATCTTGAGAACGTTCTACTAAAAGATACTGGTAATCTAATTTAGCTCGAATGAACTTTTTTGTCATTTGATCCAATGTCACTAATCCATTTTTGAATTTATTGAGCTGACTTTG
This sequence comes from Paracoccaceae bacterium, assembly GCA_003447515.1. Lineage (GTDB taxonomy): Bacteria > Pseudomonadota > Alphaproteobacteria > Rhodobacterales > Rhodobacteraceae > Amylibacter. The sequence goes on along the minus strand of DLZA01000321.1, from coordinate 301 downwards.
CTTTAACTCAGGAATGATAATACGATTTGAAACATATGCACAAAACGGATCTCCAGAAAGCCTTCCACTTGCGTGGCTGGCTAGACGTGTGCTCAGTCCATATTTCTTCTTACCGTTCTTTATTGCCTTTTCTATCTCACGACCTGACATTCCAGCATAAAGCAGTTGGTCACCTTGCCAAACTACATAAGCCCCAGCAGCAACTGACGGGATGGCGTGATTAGGCCAGTTCTTAAATTTGAGGCGTTTAGTAAATTTTTTTGCGATCATTTATTATGTTCTACCAATTCGGCTTGAGTAC
>DLZA01000017.1:13091-15929 GCA_003447515.1 Paracoccaceae bacterium | reverse complement strand
GGAGACTTAAAATGACACTTACACCGATGTTTATTCAAAATATTGGACTGCCAGGAATTCTGTTGATTGCAGTAGTCGTTCTCGTTCTATTTGGCCGAGGGAAAATCTCATCCCTGATGGGTGAAGTTGGTAAAGGTATAACGTCCTTTAAAAAAGGCGTGAATGAAGGAAAAGAAGAGTTAGAAGCGGCAGCCATGGAGGAAGCCAAAGACGTCACACCAGAGAAAGACAAGTCCTAATCGGCTTGCTCGGCTCATGGATTGTTTTGGAGTGCTCTAATGTTTGATATCGGCATGGCAGAGATGGCTGTAATCGGTGTTGTAGCTCTGATCGTTGTTGGTCCAAAGGATCTGCCACAGATGTTCCGTCGGGTTGGACAGTTTGTTGGTAAGGCCCGTGGCATGGCGCGGGATTTCCAGCGTGCCATGGATCGGGCCGCTGACGATAGTGGTGTAGGCGATTTGGCAGCAGACGTGAAACGTGCAGCGTCCATGAAGAACCTTGGACTTGATGATATTAAAACCACGATGAACGACTACAAAACCAGCTTTGAGCCGAAAAAAGTCAATGAGGCGCGTGAACAAGCCGCCCGCGTTTCTGCGGTAGAAGAGGCGAACAAAGCTGCTAGCGATTGGCCACCTGAAGGAGTTAAAATTTCCAATAAAACTAACAATTTAGAAACTACACCAAAATCCGTTGCAAAAAAGCCTGTGAAAAATGGTGTGGAGACAAAGGCACCCGCTAAGAAGACAGCCTCGAAGAAAAAAACGTTATCCAAACCGTCAGTTACAAAGAAAAAAACAGCTAAAAAGACGACTACGTCAAAGAGTAAAGCATGAGCGACACTGACGAAGTGGAAAGCAGTGCAGCGCCGCTGATCGAACATTTAACAGAGCTGCGCAAACGTATTCTATATTGCATTTACTCACTATTAATCGGTGTTCTTATCGTCTTTTTCTTTGCAGACCCTCTTTTGGATTTTCTTGTGCGCCCCCTGGCAAAAATTCTTGTCGAGTTCAAACAAGACCCCACGTTGATCTTTACCGCGCCGCAAGAAAAATTCTTTGCCTTTTTTCGTATTTCATTCATCGGTGGATTTATGATGGCCTTTCCAGTCGTCGCTTTTCAATTGTGGCGTTTTGTGGCCCCTGGCTTGTACAAAAATGAGCAGGGTGCGTTTCTTCCATTCATCTTTGCGTCGCCTTTGCTATTTTTGCTCGGCGCAAGTTTTGCACATTATATTGTAACGCCGTTGGCAATGCGATTTTTTGTAGGTTTTGCTGACATCATTCCAATGGTATCTGGATTGGTTGCCGGCGGTGGCGATGATGTCTTGCCGACAACTGCTGACGATGTGAAGACGGTAATTTTGCCATCAATCAAGGAAAGCCTCGACTTAACTTTAAAATTTATTTTTGCATTCGGCATATGTTTCCAGCTTCCTGTGCTCTTAACATTAATGGGTATGGCAGGTTTGGTCAGCGCCGAAGGTTTACGTAAAACGCGCAAATACGCTGTTGTGGGTATATTGGTGCTCGCCGCAGTTGTGACGCCCCCCGATGTGATAACACAGGTAATTCTGTTCACTGTGGTTTACCTGCTCTATGAGATTTCGATTTGGCTAGTAATTATGGTCGAGCGCAAACAAGAGAAGAAGTTTCAAGCCGAAACTGGCGAAGACACTGAAGTCTCCGCTAAAGCGGCGGACAAAAACTCAGAGGAATATTAATGTCTGAGCACGCGCTAGCCCGCATTGCAGAGGCGCTGGAACGTATTTCACCTGCACCGCTCGCAAGTCCTGATTTTTGTGCCGCAAATGCGTTTGTTTGGCATGTGTCCCCAGATCGATTGGAGCCTGTTGTCAAAATTAGTCGGGTGGATATTGATCTGCTCGTTGGCATTGACCGCTCTCGCGACACGCTGATGAATAATACATTGATGTTTGCGCGGGGCCATGCCGCCAATAACGTTTTGCTTTGGGGCGCTCGGGGTATGGGGAAATCCTCACTTGTAAAAGCTGCCCATGCGGAGGTGAACGCCAAAGTTGGTGGGCTAAAGCTGGTAGAAGTGCAACGCGAGGATCTGCCATCCATTGGGCGATTGTTGAACATACTACGCATCGCCAAAAATCAACGGTTTTTACTATTTTGTGATGATTTGTCTTTTGGTCATGATGATACTCATTACAAATCGCTCAAAGCTGTGCTGGATGGTGGGATAGAAGGACGACCCAAAAACGTAGTTTTTTACGCTACTTCGAACCGACGCCATTTGATGCCGCGTGATATGATTGAAAACGAAGGATCTACTGCTATTAATCCTTCTGAGGCGGTTGAAGAAAAAGTATCACTATCGGATCGCTTTGGTCTATGGCTAGGTTTTCATCCCTGTGATCAAAATGATTACCTAACTATGATCCGTGGTTACTGCGATGCATACGGCGTTGATATTTCTGATGAAGATATGCGTGCAGAAGCAATTGAATGGCAAGCCACGCGTGGCAGTCGGTCTGGACGGGTGGCTTGGCAGTATTTCACCGATCTAGCCGCGCGTCGTTGTGTCGTGATTTCCGGTTAGTTAAAATCCCCGCACTGCGATTAACACCAGATAAGTAGTGTAGACCGCATAGCTGCTTATTAACAGTTGGCCTTTGTATTTACGCGGAATTGGGCTGTTCATGCACAACAACAGGATCACTGTCATGGCTATCAGGATTGTAATGTCTATCCATAGGTACGTAGCGTACACGAACGGCCTTATAATACCTGATAGGCCGAGAATACCAAAAATATTAAAGATTTGGCTGCCAGCGATATTTCCGAGAATTAGGTTTGGGCG
>DLZA01000017.1:4692-12668 GCA_003447515.1 Paracoccaceae bacterium | reverse complement strand
ACAGCTTCTGGGATTCCCATATATTGAGACAGAGCAACAGCGTATTTAACTGAAAAATCTGAGAAAAATGCCATGCTCGCAGCACCAAGAATTACCATAACTCCAGAAAGAATAAGGGGTATTTTGGTTTCAAGCCCGTCATCGTCGTCCTCAAAACTGGATTTGGCGAGGGACTTGTACATGAAGTATGCAAAGCCTGCGATAAGTAGCATTGCAAATGGCAGGGTCATCACGGCTATTCCGCTGCTCGATGAAAAAATTGTGTTCAGCAACAATGCAACTGCGCCTAAGCCACCTAGGATTACTGTCTTCGTGTACTCGGGCCGCGCCTTTTCAAATGTCAGCAACATCCCTGCTATGCCAATACCTAGACCTACATTTATAATGTTGGAGCCTATGATATTTGAAATGACGATATCACCTGCGTTCTCTAAAACGGCGGAAACGTTAATTGCAATTTCTGGTGCCGATGTACCAATAGCAACGATGACTGAACCGACGATAAATTCTGGAATGGAAAGGCGATGCGCAATTGCAACTGCGCCTTTAACAAAATAGCCAGCAGAAATGACAACGATTGCAAGGCAAACAGGTAAAGCAACCATAAGAAATAGTATTGTAGCACTCACTTTTGTTGTTCCCGTCTAACAATTCCGCACTGGATTTAGTCCGCGGTCGAGCGCTACGCAAGGGTGAGGGTCAGAATACAAAGGCTCGTTTTTTATAAAGTGTAATTTTTCACGAATTAGCGGTCTTTGAGTTTCGGGTTTAGAGCGTCGTTCAACCCATCCCCTACCAGGGAAATGCACAAAACAGTAATAAAAATCGCAATGCCTGGAAAAGTTACTGTATAACCTGCATCAAGGATATACTGGCGGTTCGACCCTATGATTTGGCCCCAAGAGACTACATTTGGGTCGGTGAGGCCGAGGAACGACAAGCCTGCCTCGAATAAGATGGCACTTCCAACCATGAGGGCGGATTGTACAATGATTGGTGGAAGCGCATTAGGCAGGATGACTGAAAATATGATTCTCAGTGGCCGTGTGCCAGAAGAGCGCGAAGCCATAACAAACTCTAATTCGCGGATCCGTAAAAACTCAGATCGTGTGATGCGTGCTACGGCTGTCCACGACACAATGCCAATGGCAAAGGTGATCATGGGCAAGGATGCTCCAAAAAGAGCCACAATAACCATTGCGAATAGGAGTGTCGGCAGGACCTGGAAAAATTCGGTGATGCGCATAAGGACCTCTTCGATCCAACCGCGGTAGAACCCTGCGAGTGCACCAACAGAAACGCCAATCACGACGGACATAAAGGCAGCAGATAAGCCGATGATTATGGATACACGAGCACCGTTAATGATGCCCGCCATTAGGTCGCGGCCTAAGTAATCTGTGCCGAGAATATAACCATCCACACCGGGTGGTGAAAATGGTGCCCAGACCATTTCAAAAGGATCAACGCCGTAGATCGCTGGTCCAAAAATTGCCGTAAAAATGATTATACCGAGAACAATTAGACCCAAGAGAGCTGCGTAGTTTCCACGAAAGCGTCGCCATGCTTGGCCCCAAGGGGAAAGGGACACATGCGATGTTGTTGTGCTCAGATCGCTCATTCTATGCCTCCAATTCGAGGATCAACAAGTTTTTGAGCGAGATCGGTCAGAAGGTTGCCGATAATCACCACAAGTGCTGAAAAGAACAAGATGCCTAGGATGGTAGGCGTGTCACGCGCAATAATGGAGGTGAAGGCGAGTGTGCCAAGACCAGGCCAAGAAAATACTGCTTCAACAAGGACTGCGCCAGAGATGACGGCGGAAAATTGTAAGCCGGCCAGTGTAATTACCGGTGAAAGTGCATTTTTCAGGGCGTGTTGGTAAACAACCTTTCGGTGTGGCATGCCCTTGGCATAGGCTGTACGCACATAATCGGTGCGAAGTTGTTCAAGCATAGTGGCGCGGGTCAGGCGCGAGTAAAGCGCGAGAAAAACCGAAGCAAGAGTGATCATGGGTAAGATCAGATGGACGATTACATCCCATGTTTTTACGAAAAAACCACCCTCGATGGTGACATCGCGCATGCCTGCCACTGGAAACCACTGAAATTGTAGTGAAAAGCCGATGAGCAGAAGAATACCCGTCCAGAACACAGGGGCAGAATATCCAAACAACGCAATAAAGGTGACGAAATGGCTGGTCATGCCATTTGGTTTTTGTGCAGAAATCACACCAAGCAGGACTCCAAGTAGCAGTGCAAGTATTTGTGCAGAGAACACTAGCAGGAGCGTAGCTGGCAGACGTTGAAGAATTAGTTCGGTCACAGGTTCGCGATAATAAAACGAATAGCCAAGGTTCAATTGCATTACATTGCCAATGTAACGACCGAGTTGTACGAAGAAGGGCTGGTCAAGCCCGTATTCAGTGCGGATTGCTTCTAAAACTTCGGCATCCGCGCCGCCGTTGGCTTGCGCAATAGTGTCCGCAACATCGCCAGGTGCAAGGTGCATCATGGAAAAGTTAAGGACCAAAACAGCTAGTAAAAGAATGATTGCATAAATGGAACGCACGAGCAGTGTTTGAAGGAAATTCACGGGGAAGCCGCCCTTAAGTGAGTGCTGCGCGGTGAAGCAGGTCACCGCGCAGGTTGGGTATTATTTCAGATAAGTCATGTCAATTGGTGTGGACGTACCCCAGATCCCGATTGGTGGGTTGCCTACCTTTTCGGTGTTATAAACAGTATGATACGGTAGTGTGTTCGTGTGATACACAGGAACTTCATCTGCAATAATTGCTTGGAATTCTGCATACAGTGCCTTGCGTTTTGCATCATCTGTTTCCACCGCAGCCATTGCCATCAATTCATCTACGCGAGCGTTGGAATAGCTTTGAGTGTTGGACCAAACACCCTTGAGAATATTGGATGAGTCATATGTCCGATGAACGCCGATCACTGGATCACCCCAGTTGAATACAGTGTCCCAAGAAAGATCGAAATCACCTGTACCCATCTTTTTCGCCCAAGTTGGGAAATCAGCAGAAGAGCGGACTTCAACATTGATATCGACTTTTTTCAAAGCAGCTTTAACGTATTCGACTTGCGGTTTTACACCTGGCCAGCCAAAGTCAATGGTTAGGGACATACGTGTACCATCTTTCACAGGAAATCCGGCTTCATCGAGCAATTCTGCCGCCTTTTTAAGATCTAGGTCATAGCCGTCTTGCGCCGCATAAAATGGGCTGTCTGGATGAATACCTGTTGTGGAGTCGCTCGCTGTGCCTTGCATGATAGCCTTGCTGATAAAGTTTTTGTCTACGGCATAAGCGATTGCTTTGCGCACCTTTACGTTGGAAAGCGGGCCTTTGGATGTATTCATCGCCAGCCAATCTAGGGGACCAATCGCACCGTATCCATCAGCCGTTACTGTCAAGCTGTCGACACCTTTAAGACGATTGATGATGCGCGGCAGAGACTCAAACGCACCCATGTGCAATTCCCCGTTTTCATAGGCGATCGCACGCGCTGCAGGATCAGTTATTATCCGCATCACAATTTTGTCGAGGTAAGGGCGACCATCGATGAAGAAATCATCAAAGCGTTCCAGAATGACGTGTTCGCCATTTTTAAATTCTACTAGTTTGAATGGACCAGAGCCTACAACGTTTTCATTATTGCGAGGATGGGCCTTTACGTCGGTAATTTCACCATCGCCGTAAATATGTTTTGGGATAATTGACATCAATTGCCCAGACATCGCGAGCATTAGAGCAGGGTGCGGTTTAGCAAGTTTTAGAACAGCTGTGTGTGCATCTGGGGTTTCCACAGTCTCCACTGGGGCAAACATTGATTTGAATGGGTGGTTTGCCTTAATAACTTCGACAGAAAATGCAACATCGGCGGATGTTAGCGGAGTGCCATCGTGGAACTTTGCATTTTTCACAAGATTTAGCGTTACTGTGAGGCCGTCTTTGGATGTTTCCCAACTTTCTGCGAGATATGGTTGTGGCTCCCAGTTTTCATCATAGCGTAGAGGCGATGCAAATAGCTGTGCGCCTGGAAAGCCTGTCACGATACCAGATTGAACTGCAGAGTTCAGGTTGCGAACGTTTGAGCCGAGCACAGTCACAAGAGTGCCACCTTTTTTTGGTTCATCGGCATAGGAAGCCGTCGCGACGATGGACGCCAGCGCAGTCGCTGCCATCAAGTCTTTAAAAATGTGTCTCATGAGACAATCCTTCTGTTGGTTGACGTATATTTATATTTGTCGGTCGAGCCTAAACCAGCACGCTTCCATTAGAAAAGAGCATTAATCAGAGTCATTGCGCTAATAAATGATGGTTTGCATTGAGTACGATATTATCGAACGCACCTTCCTTCGCCAAAGATGTGCATTGATTGATGAAGGATTGAACCATTTTAGGCTGGCGTGTTCGCGCGTGCGTGGCGATTCCAAAAATTGGAATAATGGCTTCATCTCTTATCTGAATTGCAACAAAACGATCATCATCTGCGCGATAATCATGAGGGAGGATGTTCAAAATGGAATAACCATAGCCGCCCGCAACAAGAGCACGGGTCATTTCAGCGGAGCGTGTGGAATGAACGATCTTGGGGGTTTGTCCATGTTTTTCAAACATACTGGTAAAAAAATCCCGCGTTCTTGGCAAATCAAGCATGATCATGGATCGTTCCGCCAAATCTAAAAAGGACACGCTGCCTTTTTTAGCAAGTGGATCATCTTTGGACAGCAATGCATGTGGTGGAGCTGCAAACAAGGGAGCAAAGTCGAAACGGTTTTCAGCGACAATATCGTAAGTAAAGGCAAGGTCTGCTTGGCCGTTTTCAAGGAATTTTGACATGTCCTCCATGTTGCCTTCCAGAAGCTTTAGCGAAATGCCAGGGTGTGTTTGGGTGAATCGTTTTAAAATGGTTGGTAAGAATGATGGCGCTGCTGTTGCGTAGCAAGCGATCCGAACCGAGCCAATTGTATCGCCGCCTACGGACTTAATTTCAGATTCGAATTGGCGCGAATGGTGAATGAATGCACGAATGATTTTGAGCGTTTCTGCCCCTGCTGGGGTTGTTTGGATTCCTTTTGCAGGGGTGCGCACAAACAAGTCATATCCCATTTGGGATTCAAGTGCGTTTATTGCCGCCGTGATAGAGGATTGCGATATGTTCAGTTCGGCTGCCGCGTTGGCAATTGAACCAAGTCTATCTGTCGCTTCGACATATCGAAGTTGTTTTAAGGTAAAGTTCAGCATGGGCATTCCATTAAAAAATAACGTTTATGTCGCACTAAAAACTATTTTTGCTTGTAATGAAAGCGACATAGGTTTCTTAGATGACGTTAACAGGGATACCTTCAATGACTGCTACTACCATTTTTTCTGCCAAAAAAATTATTACGATGAACCCGAGCCAACCGGAGGTTAGCCATGTTGCTGTGCGCGAGGGACGCATTTTGGGCGCAGGGGATTTGGCCTCGTTGGAGGCGTGGGGAGAGTACACGCTGGATGATCGGTTTGAGGACAAAATTTTATTACCAGGCTTTGTCGAAGGCCATGCGCACACGATGGAGGGTACGTTGTGGCGGTATGTCTATTGCGGATTCTTTGATCGTATGGACCCCCAAGGCAAGTCTTGGGGTGGGCTCAAATCGATTGATTCGGTGTTGGATCGGCTGAAAGATGCTGAGGCGAAAATGGTGGATCCGGAAGAACCGCTTTCGGGATGGGCGCTTGATCCGATCTACATGGGTAACAGACGAGTAACTCGGCAGGATTTAGACAGTGTGTCATCAATGCGACCCATTGGGGTGCTTCATGCGTCGGGACATATTTTGAATGTGAACTCCAAAGCGTTGGAGCTGGCTGGGCTTTTTAAGGAGGGGATTAATCACCCAGGGATGCCGCTTGGAGACGACGGTATCCCGACGGGAGAATTATATGGGCCAGAGACCATGACCCCTGTGGGTGTGCATGTTGGGTTCAATCGTTCGCTGACAGACAGTGATGAGAAAGGATTGCGGGATTTTGGCAAATTATGTGTGCGCACCGGGGTCACGACGGTTACGGATTTAGCAGCGCGATTGGAAGATAGTGGCGTTGAAGCGATGTTGCGCGTTACTGGAGAGTCGACTTTCCCCGCACGGGTCGTACCTTTGAAATTTTTCATGGGTGCAACCGCAAAAGAAACCGTGGATCGGGCATTGGAGTTGAAAGGAAAAGCGACGGACATGTGCCGTCTTGGTCGAATTAAGGCCATTGCCGATGGTTCGATTCAGGGTTTCTCTGCACGGATGCGGTGGCCCGGGTATCATAACGGGGCGCCAAACGGGCTGTGGTATACCGCACCTGAGCAGTTGGAAGATTTGTACCGGATCGCGCTAAACGCAAACGTACAGGTGCACACGCATACCAATGGGGACGAGGCGACGGAAATGGTTCTGGACACGCTTGGATCTGTGTTGAAGGATGTGCCGCACCCTGATCACCGGTTCACCTTGCAGCATTGTCAGTTGGCGGATGCAGCACAGTTTCGGCGCATGAAAGCGCTTGATATGTGTGTAAACCTATTTGCAAATCATCACTTTTATTGGGGGGATGAACACTACCGCCTGACTGTGGGACCAGAACGTGCGTTGCGGATGAATGCTTGTCGTACTGCCATAGATACGGGTGTGCCAATGGCAATTCATTCGGATGCACCTGTAACACCATTAGGACCATTGTTCACGGCATGGGCCGCGGTAAACCGCATTACGGCGTCTGGGCGCACGCAGGGTGAAAGAGAGAAGATCAAAGTAGCTGAGGCGCTCAAGGCGATTACCATTGGGGCGGCCTACACGTTGCATATGGATGATGAAGTTGGGTCCATTGAGGTTGGTAAGAAAGCTGATTTCGCCGTATTGGAGGATGATCCGACTCAGATGTCTGTGGAGGCTATCAAAGACGCTCGTGTTTGGGGGACGGTTCAGGGAGGGCGTGTGTTTCCTGCGGCTAGTCTATGATCCCTGTAACCGTTATTGGCGGCTACCTTGGTTCAGGAAAAACAACATTAGTGAACCATCTGTTACGTAACGCGAACGGAGTTCGACTGGCCGTGCTAGTCAACGAATTCGGTGAATTGGCTATTGATGAAGACTTGATCGAGGCACAGGCCGATGACGTGATTTCCATCGCGGGCGGTTGTGTATGCTGTTCGTTTGGCAATGATTTGACCGCTGCACTCGGCAATATGGCAATGATGGATCCGCCACCCGACCATGTATTGATCGAAAGTAGTGGTGTGGCAATCCCATCTTCGATTGTAAATTCATTGGTGTTTATGCCTGCTTTTCGTGCTGATGGCATTGTTGTACTGGTGGACGCAGAAACTGTGCAGAGGTCTGCCTCAGACAAATACATGGGCGATACTGTTACGCGGCAAATTGCGGATGCAGATATTATATTGTTAAATAAGGTTGATTTGGCGAAGGCGGGGGCGTTAGAGGCTACACGTGCTTGGCTGCATATACAAAACTATGCTGTGCGTGTGGTCGAAAGTATTCATGGAGTAGTGCCACCAGAAATAGTGCTCGAAAGCTTTTTAGTGCGTGCACGGGCAGGGGGCAAACATATTGAGCCGTCGCATCTGGACGTGATGACAATAATGCCTACTGGCCCTGTGGATGCTCGGGTATTGGCGAGAGCATTGTCGGATTTAAGCGTTGGACTGGTGCGCGCCAAAGGGTTCGTGACGCAGTTGGATGGAACCAAAGCGCTGATCCAAGTGGTTGGGCGGCGATTTGACGTCACAGACGCCAAGGCGGAGAAGGCAGACGGCATTGTTTGTTTGGGGTTCAAAGGTTTAATGTCACGTGAAACCCTAGAGGCATTGGTTTAGCCTTTGGACAGTATGTCATTTTCATCAAATCGCGCATGAACAAGCCTGCTGTGACGTAGATAACTATTTTTAAGCTAAAAAAATAAA
>DLZA01000017.1:2594-4286 GCA_003447515.1 Paracoccaceae bacterium | reverse complement strand
ACGCTCTCCTAAAAAGCAATTATGCCACAACTTTAATAAGGAGAATATGCCGTGCGTATTGTATGCCACACTGCGAAAAAAAATGCTGTTTCTTAACTTAAGGAGCTAAGGTCTTCCGTTACAAGGCGTATTGGTGGAGCCTAGGAGGATCGAACTCCTGACCTCTTCGCTGCCAGCGAAGCGCTCTCCCAGCTGAGCTAAGGCCCCAAATACCCTTGAACCAGATTCGTGTCTAAAGATTCATCCTCGTCCTTGCAAGCATGAAACCCAAAAGGGTCTAGCTATCATCGTCATCGCCGCTGGTCGCAACATCGGCAATTTCTTCAAGCGGCACCGTGTCGTCATCGTCGTCATCGAGCACATCGTCACCAAGGTCCACATCAGCCTCATCATCGTCATCGAGCACATCTTCTTCAGTGGCCTTTTTGATGGCGGATTTATCTTCTTTGTCGGCCATTGTTGTTTTTGATTTGTCTGAGACAAAATGCGACAGTGGATATTCTTTGCCCGTGTACGGGCTAGTAATTGGGTCTTTGCCCAAATCGTAAAAACGTTTGCCTGTTTCAGGGCAGACGCGTTTTACACCCCATTCTTCTTTTGGCATTGAGAGTCCCTTGAATCGACTTACTTATCGGATAATAACGCCACTTGCCACAGGCTGGCAGGGTTGTCAAAGGTTGAATGGAATTTTTAGCAAACACTGAAAACTGTTGCCACTTTTGGTGGGGGAGGTAAGGATTAGTACATGACAGAGGCCCTTGAAATTGGTAACCCACCGATCACTGTTATGTTGAAGAAATCGGCGCGTGCAAGAAAATTTTCTTTGCGTATATCCAACTCCGATGGATCCGTGAGTCTGACCATGCCAAAACAGGCAATCATCCATGACGCTATTGCTTTTGCCAATGATCACGAGGGTTGGTTGCGCAAGCACCTCTGCAAGAGGCCTAATAAAATCTTGCCTGTTTTCGGCAGTTCAATTTTACTTGACGGTGCAGAAGTACAGATCATGTTTGGGCAAGGGTCGCACGTTCGCTTTGATGCTGGTGTGCTATACGTGTCTGGGACGAACGCTCAAGTGCCCGCGAAACTTTGCGCATTTTACAAAACCTTGGCGCGTGATCGTTTGGTACAGGCCTCGGAAAGCTACGCTAAAATGGTGGGACGCTCGTTTTCGCGCATTACGATACGTGACACCCGTTCACGGTGGGGGTCTTGCACCAGTGACGGAAATTTGATGTATTCATGGCGTTTAATTATGGCACCCCCGAGCGTACAGGCCTACGTGGCTGCTCATGAGGTATGTCATTTGGTTGAAATGAACCACTCAGATGCTTTCTGGCGGCAAGTGGCCGCAATTTACCCCAACTACAAAAAACAACGCGAATGGTTGCGACATCAAGGATCGCATCTGCATCGTTATCAGTTTAAACGTTGACTTGGATCGATTACGCGATCAAAAAAGCGCATGATCCGATCAGAACGCAATCCGGCTGGTGATCCCAGTGGTCCAACCCATGAACGGGTATTCCGTGCGCTCCGCACACGCATTATGCACGGTGAGATTATACCAGGGCAGGCGATGACTATCCGCGGAATTGCTCTTGAGTTTAACGTATCCATGACACCTGCTAGAGAAGCTGTACGCCGTCTTACAGCCGAGGGGGCACTTTCCATGTCGAAAACGGGGCG
>DLZA01000017.1:0-2203 GCA_003447515.1 Paracoccaceae bacterium | reverse complement strand
GAAATGGCCGCGCGGGCGCAACCACGTGCACATTTGGCACTTATTGAACGCCTGCAAAACATCAATACAACGATTGAGAAAGCCATTATTCAGAATGACGCAGTCGGGTATATCCGTACTAACTTAGAGTTTCACCGTACACTATATTTGCGCGCTCAAGCGCCGGCGATGTTGGCGATGGTTGAAACCGTTTGGTTGCAAATGGGGCCTACCATGTCCGCCCTTTATGCACGCCTTCAACGCCCCAATGCAGCGGGCAACCACCGTACCGCGATTGCTGCGCTGCGTGCAGGAGATGAACCAGGCCTAAAGCTTGCGATTCGCGCAGATGTAACCCAAGGTTTGCGGATGCTTAGTGCTTAGGCAGCTTTTTCGCCTGGCTTTCATTCTTTTCATCAAAAAACAAATTAAGTTACACAACACGTTGCATCCGCGGATGCATAAGCGAAAAGGGTGAATAAGAACAAGTTAACTAAGCGTGAATCGCACCATCACCGCAAGCTAGCGCTGCTTCACGCATCGCTTCGGAAAAAGTTGGATGTGCATGACAGGTCAGCGCCACGTCTTGGGCGGAAGCGCCAAACTCCATCGCAACGCAAATTTCGTGAATCAAATCACCTGCAGAAGGGCCAATCAGGTGACAGCCAAGAATTCGATCTGTAGATTTCTCTGCAAGGATTTTCACGAATCCATCTCCTTGATGTACGGCCTTGGCGCGTCCGTTACCTTTGAACGAAAACTTGCCTACTTTGTAATCTATCTGCTCTGCTTTCAACTGTTCTTCGGTTTTTCCAACGCTTGCTACCTCAGGTGTTGTGTAGATTACCCCGGGGATCACATCATAGTTAACATGACCGTGTTTGCCTGCTAATACTTCTGCTACGGCCATGCCTTCGTCTTCGGCTTTGTGGGCCAGCATCGGGCCCTCGGCCACATCGCCAATTGCATAGATGCCATCAATATTGGTTCTCCACTCGGCGTTTGTTTTCACCTGTCCACGGTCGGTTATCTCACCACCCAAATTCGTGAAGCCAAGGCCGTCTGTAAACGGTTGGCGCCCCGTTGCAACCAACACAACATCTGCATCAATAGACGTGCTTACGTTCTTTTTGTGATCCTCATAATTTAACTTTACTCTAGTTTTCAAAGCTTCAACCGATTGGACTGCAGCGTTGAGGATGAATTTCAAACCTTGTTTTTTCAAGGTGCGTTGAAGAGTTTTGCTCAATTCAGTATCCATGCCTGGAGTGATGTGATCTAGAAACTCAATCACTGTGACTTCAGTTCCTAGACGAGCATAAACTGAACCCAGCTCTAGACCAATGACACCAGCGCCAATCACCACCATCGTCTTTGGCAATTTGTTCAACTCTAACGCGCCCGTCGAGGTGACAATGACCTTTTCGTCTACCGATACGCCCTTCAGCGTGGATGGTTTAGATCCGGTGGCAATAACGATATTTTTGGCTGTGTGTTGATCATTGCCAACGGTCACTTCGCCCTTACCTGTAATTGTTGCCCAGCCCTGAATATGATCTACCTTATTCTTTTTTAAAAGGAATGCGACTCCGCCAGTGTTCTGGTCAATGGTATCCTGCTTGTAGGCCAGCATCTGTTTCCAATCCACGGAAGGATCCTTGATTTTTAGGCCCATCGTAGCGAAATTTTGCTGAGCCTCGTGTAACATGTGTGAAGCGTGCAGTAATGCCTTTGATGGAATACACCCCACATTCAAGCAAGTCCCGCCAAGCGTTTCGCGACCTTCAACGCAGGCAGTTTTTAATCCAAGTTGTGCACAGCGAATGGCACAGACATAGCCGCCGGGGCCGCCGCCTATTATGATAACGTCATAGTCTGCCATGCTGAGTCCTTTCGCAGATATTTTGTATATTTTTAACGTGCATTAAACTGAACCACCAGATGATTCCGGCGCTTAAGTGAGATACGCTCCCAAATTGAACAATTCTAGTCGACACCTTACAGAGTCAAAATTAGGCCAAAAAAGAAGGTTGCAGACAACAAGATTTGTTAAAAATTAAGGCAACAAGAAGCGCTATCCTTTATGATCAACCGCACCAGAGATGAACAGGGTTAGCGTGTTGTAAAGGAGAAAGATTCATCTCAAAAATTCCCAAGAAAATTTTCCATTTAGTGCGAGTGCAGCAACGCTACTTTACTAATCTAAAAACCTAGTGCTCATAAC
>DLZA01000182.1:14732-14989 GCA_003447515.1 Paracoccaceae bacterium | reverse complement strand
TGATTGACGACGTCAGCGCCTTTGAGTCCACATAGTGTCATTTGCTAAGAGAGTGTTTGTTGCTCATCTTAGTTATTGAGGAGTGGACGATGAGAAAGACAACGAAGAGCCGTGGCGCTTTTTATCCTATAGCGTTCAAAAAGGTGCTGTCAGACGAATGAGAACTCGCATCAGATTGCTAGCGCAGCTTTGATCTATGCGCTCAATAGTTGGCGCCACTCAGTAAGAGCAGTGCTTCGATTGAGCTTGAAATTGTC
>DLZA01000182.1:14104-14348 GCA_003447515.1 Paracoccaceae bacterium | reverse complement strand
GGCAGCGAACTTCTGCAAACGTCGCATCCGTCGGAAGCGGAGCATGGCGCGTTCTCGTCGTCGAAACGGCAAGTGGAAATTCTCAGCCTGATTATTGAGCCAGCAGCCAGTTTCCTGTTTGTTTTCGTTGCCAACAACTTTAATTGCAGCACCATTGGAACGTAGTTTGTCCGTCATAACCACTTCTGGTTCGCCTTAGCGCTTCATTGCTTTTCTGAGGAATTTCAATGCCGCTTTGCGGTCT
>DLZA01000182.1:0-13783 GCA_003447515.1 Paracoccaceae bacterium | reverse complement strand
TTTGCGGTCTCGGCGCTTGGTAACGTAACTTTCCAGCACCTCACCTTCGTGATCTACTGCCCGCCAGAGGTAATGCATTTCTCCATTGATCTTTACGAAGACCTCGTCCAAGTGCAAATGCCAGTTCGAGTAAGATCGCATCCGACTTACCCGGCTTCTTCGTATCTAAGCAGCAAACATCGGACCAAATTTATTCCACCAAAACCGAACTGTTTCATGGCTGATCTCAATGCCACGTTCGTGCAAAAGATCTTCCACGTTACGCAGTGAGAGCGGAAACTGAACATACAGCATGACTGCAAGTCGGATAACTTTAGGGCTAGTTTTGAAGTAGCGAAATGGAGAATGTTTTGTCATTTAAAGACCCTACAAATTAGCACTGCCCGCTTAAAGAAACTTTACTTTGACAAAGCCGCCTTGTGAGGTGGCAGTCGGGATGCAGACTAGGGTGTCCAGTGAGCATCTGGCAGCATAAACGCGTGGGTGGTCGGCGTACGATTGGGCAGGGCATTGCCTCAAGCAGACGCGTGGCATTCTCGAAGATCAAGGTTGTGAGCACTACACGCAGAGGCAATGGCAGTTTGCTCGTTAGATTTTTGAGTTATACTTACATCTGAATTTCATAGTGGTCTTCGTGTATGTTTTCCCTGCCAAAGTGGCACTTTGTCACCTCCGGCCGATTATTAACCTGACCTAAAAACTAACCTCCGCGATCAAGTTTGGAATTGCAAAGGCAAAAGGTAGGGGAAATTCGTCTGAGGATCGACATCTATTTTCATGATCGGAGCCATCCATTCAGCCCATTTGGCATTCACTGAAGAGCCTGCGAGATAGGTTTGGGTTGCAATCAGGTCATTTGTCTCGAAATAGCCGAACAGTTTTAGACCATAGCGAAAGATATTATAGTTTGAAATGCCAGCTTCTCGTAGTGTATCCAGCATCTCTGGCCAAATTTCATCATGGCGTTTTTTATATTCGTCTTCATAGCCTGGACGAACCTCCAGTACCCATGCATAGGATGCCATTAGCGCCCCCCCTTCCAATTTAAAAAACAATCCCGTAACGCGATAATTTCAGTCAGTACGTCTTCAAATAATGTATTCATGTAGTCCTGATGCACCGGTTCGATCGCCAAAGCTCCATCAAAGCCCGCTTCGTGCAAGGTCCCAAACATCGCCGGGAAGTTAAGCGTGCCATGCGCAAACTTTGTCTGAAGCGCTCCCATTCGGGCCTGTCGAAGGTGAACATGTGCGGCGTACTGGGCAAGTGGGTCTATTTCATCTTGCCTGTAACCCAGGCAGGTAAAATGTGAATAATCCAATGCAAGCTTGACGCCTGTGGCCTCAACAAGATCGCCAACAATGGCAGGACTTTCGGCAAATGAATGAACATGGGGCTCGATACATAATATGGCGTTGAACCCTGAAGCAAGATCGACCATTGCGGCCAAACTTTTTTGCGAGACCGCAAATGCCTCCGACCGCGATTGTCCAGGATTCACCACTCCTGGCAAAATAAACACTGTCTTGATCTTCGCAGAGTCGGCAAATGTGAGAACATGGCGTAAATCCTCTAGATTTTGCGCCAAAGTGCCAGGCAGTGAAAGGTTGTGGCCGTCCAAACCGTTACCGAACAAATGGTAGTAATTCGGAATTTCAACTCCCAAATCAACGAGTTGTGCTGCGGCGGCTTTTGGGTCAGACAAGATCAGCGATTTATCTAATGCTGATCTGTAAAACAACCCGACATCAAGCGCTCCAATTCCTAATGCTTTGGAAATATCAGCAGCCTCTCGCAGTGAACAGGAAGGCAGCGACCAAGAAGTAAGCGAAAGACTCATTTAACGACCTCCATTTTCTGGCTTGCAACGGATTTGTAGAGTGCAGCGATGGTGGCAGTAACTTCGGCGCCACATTCGGCATCAGAGGCATTGAACACATTTTCACCGGCGCACAGCTTTGCAAACACCTGAACGGGTAGCGCACCGTCATACTCAGCTCGATCAAGAGTGAGTTTATCATCATCAGCGTCTAGCCGCCACAACTCAACGGTAGCTTTCTGGTTGTCAAACATGATCATGCCTTCTGTACCAAAAATACGGATGTCTGTGTGCATACCTTTGTGCTTCGGCACCGTCGAAGCACCAGAAAGTACAATTGTTGCACCATTGCTGGCGCGTGCAGTTGCAGCATCATAGAAATCTACACCAGATGGGGATAGGCCAGAGGCACAGAAAACTTCGGCAACAGTCAGCCCTGTAACGTGTATCATCCATGCGAGCGAATGGCTCATCTGACCCCAAGCATATCCACCGGCCTTTGCTGGATCGGCCCAAGTGCTTGCAGGGGGACGGAATAGGTGATCGGCGGTTTCGGCCATCGGTTCACCTGCGAATAAATCGTGCAGAGGAGATCCCATCTGGCATACGATATGACGCACTTCACCGATACGGCCACTTTTAACCCAGGCTTTTGCTTTGGATGTGTAATCCTCGAAATTCAGTCCGGTTGGCACCAGCACTTCACGCCCCGCTTCTCTGGCTGCTGATGCAATTGCGCGGCCATCTTCAGAGCAGGTGGCCATCGGTTTTTCAACAAGAACATGTGCCCCGCCTTTCAAGGCAGTGATGGCAGGGTCAGTGTGAAAAATATGTGGAGTTGAAATCATTACGCCGTCGAGATTTTCGGCAGCCATCATCGTCGCAACATCGGTATACTGCGCAGCGATCCCAAATTTTTTACCGGCAGTATACAGTCGGGATTGGTCAAGATCACAAATCGCGACTACTTCAGCTTCGCGGCAATTATTGATCGTTGGAATATGGTTGAAGGTGGCCCACCAGCCAATACCTACAACGCCTATACGGGCAGTCATGATATACCTCCCTCACCGGATTGATCCATTGTCGATCTATAAACATTTTGCATATGTTTTTCAGCGGCTTCCGCCGCAGCGGAAGGATCGCGCATGCTAAGCGCCTCAAATAACGCCCGATGATCGCGAAGGGACTGATTAAGTACTTCCGGTCGTTCCGATGCACGTCGCCTAAACTCAAGTCCCAATGAATTGAGGCTTTCACCAATCCGTTTGAGAAAAGAATTACCAGACCCTATCCATATTGTTTCATGGAATTTGAAATCGGACAGGCGAAACTCATCAGCGTCTTTAAGCGTTTCTTCCTGATTGGTCAGGATCTTATCCAGCGTTGCGAGCTGGATCTCATCCATATTGATGGCCGCCCGACGAGCGACATCCCCCTCAATAAGAGATCGAGCATCGTAGAGTTCACTGATGTTCATCTTTTCCAAAGAAAGAAAGAAGCGAATTGGGCCAAGTAGTGCATCACCATCAAGATCGGTAATATACGCTCCCCCTCCATGCCGTGACTTAATTACGCCAAGGATTGATAACCCTCTGACAGCTTCACGGACAGAGGGACGCGAAACATTAAGTTGTTCAGCTAATTCGCGTTCTGGTGGAAGTTGATCACCAGGTTTCAATGTTTTAGCTGTCACCATATCAAGGATGCGACGTGCCACAATCTCAGCTAATGACTCACGCTTAATAGGGAAATCGAAGTTAAGCCTTGAAGTCTCACTTTTCACAAGTGTTCTCCTTTTAAGCGCCGCCAAAAACTAGTGAGATGAATTCGCGGTGCAATTACTGATCCGATAAGTAACAGTCCAATCACGCCGGTTTGGACATGTCCAGTGATGTTAATAAGTGCCATACCGTTTCGCAAACTTAAAACAATGAGAATCGCAAGCAGGGTACCAAACAACGTTCCAGAACCGCCAAAAATGCTAACCCCACCAAGAAGGACGATCGTGATGATGTCAAGCTCGAAGCCCAGTGCCACGTCACCGCGTACGGCCCCTACACGCGCCGCGTACAATAGTCCTGCAAAAGCAGATACCAAGCCTGATGCAATAAATAGAATCATCTTATGGCCGGCCGTGTTAATACCCGCGTAATCGGCTACTTCACGATTTGTGCCGATTAAATAGGTTTTGCGACCAAAGCCTGAGCGTTGAAGAACAATGTAGAGGGCTGTAAATAGAATGAAGAAAGCGATGATCGCAAAAGGGATAGGCCCAATCAAACCCTGTTGCCCAAGCGCATCGAACCATTCAGGGAATTCATTGATCCCTCGGTCTTCGACCAAAACCCTTGCCAAACCACGAAAACCGATAAGCGTTGCCAAAGTAACAACTAACGAGGGCAATCCAGCCTTCGTGATAAACCAACCGTTTATGGCTCCTCCGACAACGCCAATAATTAAACAAGTAATGATGACCAAGCCACCTGGTACCCCTCCTTGAACCATCCAGCCAAAAGCGCAGGCCGACAGACCCATCATCGAACCAACAGACAGATCAATTTCAGCGTTGATAATTACAAAAGTCATCACGAGCGCAACTATTACTTTTTCAATCGATAGCTGAAAAAGATTGATCCAGTTCGAAAAGCTAAGGAACTGAGGAGAAAGATAGACGTTTAACAGGGTTATAAAAATAAGAGCACACAGAAGGAAACCCTCCCAACTTTGCAGTTTATTTAAAGCGATTTTCATGCCTGCACCTCGGGCTTCGCATCTTTCTTCTCACGGGAGACCCGCCATTTAACGAGGCGTCGCATCAAAACTGCGTCTGCAGCAACGGATAAAAGGATCAAAGAGCCCAACACGGCTTCGCGCCAGAACTCACTGACCAATTGCCAGCGTACCAGCGACATGTCGATCAAATCTATGAGAACCGTCCCAATCAGCGCGCCAATCACAGAACCTGAGCCACCAAAGATGTTGACTCCACCTACGACGGCTGCGGCTACAGATTTTAGCTCAAATCCAAGGCCGGCAACAACTGTAATTGTCCCGAAGCGGGCGAGAAACATGAAGCCCGCCAGACCCGCCAAAGCTCCAGCCAAGACGAAGGCGAAAAAGATGACTAGCTTAGAATTGATACCCGACATTTCTGCGGCCTCAGGGTTTGATCCCACGGCATATAGCTTGCGTGCTGGTCGCACGCGAGACAGTGTGATGTGAACCGCAATGACTACCAAGATTGCGACGACAAAGGCAGCACGGAATTGAAACGTTCCAATGGTAAATAACTGGGTGTTAGGGAATTCGACCAACCAAGTCGGTAGGTTGTTGGTGGTGATGGATTTAGCGTCAGAGTATTCAACCAGCGCTGATCTGAAAAGTGCCATTGTTCCTAATGTCACTATGATCGACGGTACACGTGCATAGGCAACAAAAAAGCCATTTACCACCCCAAAACAGGCCCCCAAAAGTATTGAGTAAGCAGCCAGCACCAAAGGTGGAATATCGGGGCTGTGAGTTATAAGGCTGCCCGTAGCGAAAGCAACGAAGCCGACAACTGAGCCTATCGACAGGTCGATGTTGCGGGTTAGGATTACCAGCGTTTGCCCACATGCAATAAGCGCCATAATAGCAACCGAGCTCGATATCCTGTTGAACAGTCGTCCGTTCAGGTAATTAGGGACCTGGGTTGAAAAAAATAATAATACAGCGACCAAAACAAACAACAGCGCAAGAATGCGAAGCGTTTGAGGAGGAATACGTGATAGCATCAGATAGTCTCCTGTCGTTGACCCGTGGCGTGCAACATAATAGATTCTTGTGTCGCTTCAGAGTGTTTAAGTATGCTCATCTGATGACCTTCTCGCATCACTAGGATCCGATCACCCATTGCTAAGACCTCTGGAAGGTCGGATGAAATAAGAAGTGCCGCGCCACCTTTGGCAGCTACAGACCGGATCAGATCGTGCACCTCAGCCTTTGCTCCTATGTCGATGCCACGCGTTGGTTCGTCAAATATAAATAGATCTGGGTTCAAATTGAGCCATTTGGCAAGCATCACCTTTTGCTGGTTGCCACCGGACAGCATTCCGACAGGCGTTTCGACATCCGGTGTTCGAATATTCAAGCTATCAATGAAGTGACGCGCGGCCTTACGTTCTTTTTCGCTTTTCAAAAGCCCCAATGGCGATAGAAAATCGTCCAATGTCACAATTGATACGTTAGATTTAATCGCCATCGGCATTGCTAGTCCAAGTTTGCGTCGATCTTCGGAAACATAGGCAATACCGGCTTCAATCGCCGCCCGAGGGGTTGTGAATTTCGCAGTCTGGCCTTTGAATTTTACTACACCAGATGTTGGTGGCATTATCCCAAAAAGGGCCAATGCGACATCAGTACGCCTCGCTCCCACAAGGCCGGCCATACAAAGCACTTCGCCCCTGTGTAGATCAAACGAGATATTCTCAAACACGCCCTCGAGAGTAAGATTGCGAACTTCGAGTATAACTTCATCTCGAGTCGTACTCGTAGCTTTTTCAAAATATTTGCTAAAACCACGGCCTACCATTTCTGTGATCATGCCATCAGAAGTTACTTCGGCAATAGGTTTTGTCGAAATATGGCTTCCGTCGCGGATTACGGTCACGCGATCCGAGATTTCAAATATTTCCTCCAGACGGTGCGAGATATAGACAACTGCTACGCCTTGCCCTGCAAGGTTTTGGGCGATCTTCCTAAGCTGTCCAGCCTCGTGCGCCGAAAGTGAAGCTGTGGGCTCGTCCATGATAAGAACACGCACATCCTGAGAAAGAGCTCGGGCAATTTCTACGGCCTGCTGTTCAGCAAGCGTGAGGCCACTGGCAATGCGACTTGGATCTAGTTTAATCCCGATCCGTTTAATCAAGGCGCTGGCCCGCTTGCGTTGTTCAGACGGACGCATCAGCAATCCATCGGAGTTATCACTAATAAAAATGTTCTCCGCTACGTCCAAATCAGGGAAAACCATGGGTTCTTGATAAATTGCAACGATTCCCGCTTCACGCGCGGCTTGAGGTCCAGTCATAATACTGGCTTTACCGTCTAACTCGATTGTGCCGCTCGTTGGCTGATGAATCCCTGTCATGATCTTGATTATCGTCGATTTGCCAGCACCGTTTTCTCCTACGATCGCGTGCACTTCACCCGAGTTAAAGGTGATCGACATATCAGATAGAGCTTTAGTCATGCCAAAGTATTTAGAAATACTATTCAGGCGTAAGATTGGCTGGGGCATTGAGAAACCTTTAGGCGTTCATTTGGGCCAGTGAAGATATTCCACTGGCCCAATGCACTATTTGGATGCAGCTTCAACGTTTTCGGAGTTGTAGACTGTAAAGTCTCCCATAAGAATACGGGAGGAACCGGGACGACCTGGATCTTCCTCAATGGTAAAATCACCCATTCTTCCTGCGTTAAAAGTTTCACCAATCTCGCCCTTCATTTGGCCTGAGGCCAAACCATAAGCCGTGTAATAGGTCAGATAACCAAGATCGCGGAAATCCCAAAGCGCAAACTCTGGAGCGCATCCGTTCATGGTATAGCTGACCATTTCAGATGGCAGACCAAGACCAGACACCCCAACCTGACCACACATACCTTCGTCCTGCATCGCTTTCGCAGCAGCTTGAATACCCACCGTAGTAGGAGACATAATTACGCCAAGATTAGGGTGCTTATCCACGAGAGCCAGCGCACGGTTGTAGCTCACTTCAGCTTGGTCATCACCGTAAACGATATCAACCAATTCAATATTAGAGTATTTTTCTCCTTTGAGTGCGTCTTCCATCGCAGCGATCCATGCATTTTGATTTGCTGCATCTGGCGTTGCTGAAAGTACAGCCATCTGCCCGGAGCCACCAAGGATAGAATGCGCCATATCAGCCATCACAGTACCTATAGAGCCGAAATCGACTTGTGCAACGAATACGTCCTCACCTTCACCGGACGGTATTGGGCTATCCCAAGTGACAACGCGAGTCCCCGCCGCCTGTGCCGCAACAGCCGAGGGTACGATCTGGTCACCAGCGTTGTTGGAAAGCATCACAGCTCCTTGACCTTGTGTTGCTGAAGTCGTCATGATTTCAATCTGACCTGCCGTTGAATTTTCGGGGGTAGGACCAACAAACAGCAACTCTCCAGTATTACCTAGCTCTGCGTGGGCTTCTTGCGCACCTTCATTAGCTTGGTCAAACACCAAAATGCCCAAAAATTTTGGAAGAAGGACCATATTGATGTCTTCTCCTGGGGTCAGTGAAACTGAATGCCCGCCAGCTAGTGTAGCCCCTGCTGTGCCCAGCGAAAGTGCTGCAGCGGCCGTTAGTTTAAAGATATTTTTCATGATTTCCTCCAATGATTTCATGATTTAAGTGCTAGTGCACCGGTTACATTTATTTTGGCCGTACCATCAGGCTTGGCCCGCCTTTTGTTCCTGCTCTCCCAGGCCCTCAATTCCAAGGGACATTACCTGCCCTTCTTTCAGATATGTTTGCGGATTTTGACCCATTCCAACTCCAGGTGGTGTCCCGGTTGAAATCACATCTCCGGCTTGTAACGACATGAACTGACTAATATGACTGACCAAATGGCGGACACCAAAGACCATTGTTGACGTACTGCCTTCCTGGTAGCGATGACCGTCAACCTCCAGCCACATCTTCAGGTTTTGTGGATCTGCCACCTCGTCACGGGTTACAAGCCATGGGCCGATGGGACCGAATGTATCGGCAGATTTTCCTTTAACCCATTGGCCACTCCTTTCGAGTTGAAAGGAGCGTTCAGAGACATCGTTAATCACGCAGTATCCTGCAACATGGTCCATCGCAGCGCCCTCGCTCACGTAACGGGCCTCTTTACCGATAATAATGCCTAGCTCAACTTCCCAGTCAGTCTTAGTGCTATTACGGGGGATCAGGACGTCATCGTTTGGGCCGCAAATCGCACTGGTAGCCTTAAAGAATAAGACTGGTTCATCAGGTAGGGTCATACCTGTTTCAGCGGCGTGGTCTGAATAATTCAAGCCAATGCAGATAAATTTACCTACATGGCCAACGCAAGCACCGATACGGATGTTAGCGTCCAAGATGGGAAGGCTTTCCTCATCAATGTTACGCAATTTGGCGAGACCTTCGTCGTTTAGAACGTCACCAGACAAATCTTTAATATGGGCAGACAGGTCGCGGTAGGCGCCATTTCGATCGTATATTGCTGGTTTTTCCTGACCTAAAGGTCCAACGCGAAGCAGTTTCATAGTCTAAATCCTGACAGGTTTACGGGGGAGGTCGCCGTTTAGTGCTCGCGTGATATCTTGAGCTACAAAGCCTTGAAGACGGTTAATAGCAGCTTCGGAATACCACGCCACGTGGGGAGTTAGCAGCAGATTGGGAGCTTTCCGCAATAGCGAAGACATTGCTAAGGGTTCAGCTTGGAAGACATCAATTGCGGCGCCGCCGATAAGGCCTTTTTCGAGGGCATCCGCAAGATCGTTTTCAACGATTAATTGACCACGCGCAGAATTAATGATCATCGCGTGAGGCTGCATTCTCGCCAGCCGGGCAGCGTTAAAAAAATTTGTTGTTTTAACCGTCGCTGGCGCATTCAACGAAATAATGTCCGCATTAGTCAAAAGTGTATCCTCATCGACCAAAGCTGCACCCATTTTTTCCGCTTGCTTCTCTGAAAGCCCAGGATCCGCAACAATAAATGAGAATCCAAAGCCCTTAAGGCGTGTTAGAATGCGTTGTCCGATTTGTCCCATTCCAAAGAACCCAAAAGTCGTCTCTGCAAAGGGTTTAATCGGTTTGGCATGTTTTACTGCTGCCCATTCGCCTGCTCGCACAGAAGCATCCAATGGTACCAATTTCCGCAATAGCGCCATGGCGGCAGCACAGCTGTGTTCGGCAACCTCATCTATGCAGTAATCTGGGACATAGCCGACCTTAAGCCCTGCTTTTTTGGCAGCCTCTAGGTCGATATTGTCATAGCCCACTCCGTAGCGAATAACCGTAGCGCCAGGCTTCACAGCAGCACAACACAAAGGTCCAAACGTGGCAAATTGTACAGCCACCACATCCGCTCCATTTACCACTTTTGCAAGTTCTGCATCGGACTTACTTTGATAGGCTACTAAGGACGCTCCCTTAGCTTCAGCTGCCGCCTGCTCCTGTGCGAGATTTGGAAAAGTATAGTCTGATATTACAACGCTTAAAGTCATGGCGCATCCTCTAGATAATCATAAATGATTTCGCCCATGACGAGCGTGAAATCGGCACGCCAGTAGAAACCCTGTAGAGGTTCAAGCACTGGCAAACGAGATATAGGTAACTGTGCGTTTGGCCTCAATTCGACGGTGCAAGGGCCTGCCCAAGCTTCATGAACAATGACATCCGCTAGCTTCCGTCTCGTCAGCTGTCTGATGGCTGGTTTTCCATCAATATGATCTACAGATTTAAGATTTATGTTTGTTGTAAAATCAAAATATGGGGCCAAATCACCTGCATCAACCCGCTTTTGCTTATAGGGCATTGTTCCCGACAAAACATTGATGCCATTGCGCTCAACGACACCTACCATCAGATCCCCTCGAAATTCTATGCTAGGTTGACCAAGTTTCTTTGGTTGACCGTGCACTTCCCGACCATGTGCAACGCCAATATCCGATGAAAGCACCAGATAAGGAGTATATGCCCCTGCCAGGTCCTCAAAACGAGCTGCAATCATTACATTAGCTTCCGCGTAAGGTCCCAGCCAATCGGTGTCATTCATTTTATAAATGTGTGCGCAGACAATGTCGCCGTCAGGTTTGAGTGGGGGAGGCAGCAAGAAGGCCGCGGCGGCAGGATCAGTGCGCCAAAAAAGAGTCATAACTTCTGCGTTGCGGAACTCAAAGGGGAATGGCGGAATCATGGGAGCATCCCAAGGCGTTGAAAAGCCACTTTTGCGGATATCGTCTTCAGTTGGCTTGCTGATACCGTAACGGGTAGTTGTCATAATCGTCCTTTATTTTTGCTTAGCGCCCTACATCGCAGCGCAACTACTGATACAGCACTTCATACCGATAGATTTTGACATCCTGCATCATGTCTCTTACCTATTAATTGGTAATACCAATTTGACGATTCGTAAAAGGAAAGCAAGAGAAATGTTCGATCTATTACCAATTGAAATCCCGGATCTGTCGGGAAAAACTATTCTAATTACGGGTGCGGGACGTGGAATTGGTGCCGTCCTTGCGGGTAAATTGGTTAGTAAAGGCGCAAAAGTTTACGCCGGCGTCTTGGGTTCACCAGACGTTAACTATTCAAATCATTTAACTAACTGTACGATTGTTGAATTAGATGTAACAGACGCAGGTCAAATTTCGTCTGTTTTGACCCGAATTAAGTCTGAAACGGGGAAACTTGACGCTCTTATAAATAATGCTGGAGCTATAACGCCGATAGCCCATATCGACACTTTGGCGACAGAATCTTTGCGCCAAGCCTATGAAGTAAATGCGTTGGGAGTTCACCGGATGACATGCTCAGCCCTGCCTTTTCTGCGAGCATCGAAAGGTGTAGTTATCAACGCAGGTACGGGTGCAGCAACAACTCCCATGGAAGGATGGGCTGCATATTGTAATTCTAAGGCTGCGGCGCGTATGTTGACCTTAATGTTCGCTAAAGACCTGGAAGGTAGCGGTGTGCAATTCTTCTTTATTGGTATTCCACCCACAGACACCGAAATGCAGGAAGAAATCCGCATGGCAGGTCTTAATCCTATCAGTAAAATTCAAAAAAGTGATCTGGTACATCCCAACGTACCTGCAAGCGTAATGGCCTGGCTTTGTGGTCCTCAGGCCCGTAAACTAGATGATGTGCTGCTTGATGTTCGCGAAGAACCTTTCAAGTCAATGATGAGTAGACTAGATTAGAACATTTAGAAAAGGACCGTCTATGAAAGTCGCTAGCGTCGAAGCACTTCCTGTCTCTTATAAGGAACCCACAGATCACAATCGGTATCGTTCTGTATGCCTAGTCAAGATTACTGACACGGATGGCCGGGTTGGTTGGGGAGAGAGTTGTTCGTACTTCCCCGAAGCAACATTTGCGACCGCAAAGATCGTTGAAGGCTTAGGTCAGATTATTATCGGGCAGAATGCTCTTCACACCGAGGCCATTTGGTACAAATTAAAAGAGCATAGTTGGTGGTATGGCACCGGTTCAGGCATTGCTTCAATTGCAATATCTGGAATCGATATTGCACTATGGGATCTTAAGGGTAAGCAGTTAAGCGTAAGCGTGCTTGATTTGTTGGGCGGTCCAGTCCGAGACACGCTGCCTGCTATCGCAAGCTTGCATGGCACGCATGCAAGCATCGATAAGATGGCTGAGGATATCGCAAGTCATACTGCCACTGGGTTGCACGGTGCTAAGGTCGGTTTCGGCAAGGCTGGCAACGCTTATTTAGGATTTGAAGAAGCTCGTGATCTAGAATTTGTGGAAAAGGTCAAGGCGGCTATGGGCCCCGGTAAAGACCTGATGGTAGATCTAGGGGTAAAGAACTTTTGGGATGTCCCTACCGCCGTCCGCCGCGCGCGCGCATTTGAAGAGCGCGGTGTCGCTTGGCTGGAAGAACCGTTAGGCAACGACGACCCGGAAGGTTATTTAGCCTTGCGCGCGGCATCCGGTATTCGCATTGCGTATGGTGAGCGGGAATGGAACGCAATAGGTGTTCAGCGAATAATAAAAACTGGGACAGTAGACGTGATTGGCCTTGATCCGGGGCGGGTTGAGGGGATCACGGGTTTCCGAAAGGCTGCCGAAATCTGCGCTCTTAACCGTCGTCAGGCAAATGCGCATAACTTCTCGACGGCGATCGTCGGTGCGGCAAGCCAAGCACTTAGTTTTGCCAGTCCAGCCTGTTATATTCTTGAACTACAACCTGTCTATGGCGAAGCGCAAAAGGACCTGGTGGATAGACCTGTCTGGCACACCGAAGGGTTTGTGAATCTGCCCAATGGTCCAGGTCTTGGAATTGAAATCAACGAAGACCTCGTCCAATCAGCCCGCATGGACGGCTAAGTTTCGACTAAAAATAACTTTGGCTTTGTCAGAGGAAACTCAGTTGTGAAGGGCAGGGTGGCGATTTAGCATTGCGAATGACAAAACGCTCCCCATTTCGCTATTTCAAAACCAGCCCTGAGATCATCCGCCTTGCGGTATTGATGTATGTTCGGTTTCCGCTTTCGCTTCTGAATGTCGAATACTTGCTGCATGAACGCGGCGTCGATGTGA
Organism: Paracoccaceae bacterium; assembly: GCA_003447515.1. Classification (GTDB taxonomy): domain Bacteria; phylum Pseudomonadota; class Alphaproteobacteria; order Rhodobacterales; family Rhodobacteraceae; genus Amylibacter. The sequence goes on along the minus strand of DLZA01000182.1, from coordinate 649 downwards.
GCCACGAGACGATCCGTTTTTGGTGGAACCGGTTTGGCCCATTATTCGCAGCCGAGATCCGTAGAAAACGGGCCAGCCGGATGCGGTGTTACTCGAATTGGCAATGGCACACGGATGAAGTGTTTGTGAAAATCAACGGCGTCCAGCATTACCTTTGGCGAGCGGTAGATCACGAAGGCGAAGTGCTTGAAAGTTACGTCACCAAGCGCCGAGATCGCACTGCAGCCCTAAAATTCTTGAAGAAGGCGATGAAACGATATGGCCAACCGGAGGTCGTGGTCACTGATAAGTTGTGCTCATATGGTGCCGCGATGAAGGTCATCGGCAATGCCACCAGGCAGGAAACGGGGCGCTGGAAGAACAATCGCGCTGAGAATTCGCATCTGCCGTTTCGACGAAGGGAACGTGCGATGCACCGGTTTCGCAGGATGCGAAGTCTGCAGAAGTTTATCTCCGTTCATGCATCTGTTCTCAACCACTTCAATCAGGACCGCAGTCTATCAAAACGTGACCATTTCAAGCATAACCAAACAGCAGCTCTCGCCGAGTGGCGCGGTCTTGGCGCGGCGTAAAGGAAAGATTATCTGACCTAGTAGAGACGAGTTCTAATTCGTCTGGCAGCATCGCTTTGAGACATAGCTTCGGTATC
>DLZA01000119.1 GCA_003447515.1 Paracoccaceae bacterium | reverse complement strand
TGAGGATGAAATTCCTTTTTGAATTGAGTCTGGATGAATACTCAGCTTCTCCTTGCCACCGTATACGTGCAAAAATACCCAACGAAACAATCGTTAATGAAAGCTGTCGTTATTCACAGTCATGCGCGGTTATGCGTTACCCATGAATAACTTTACTGCACTTCAGCTGTAGGAAGATTCAAAAAACTATGGCTTTAAGTTTATGAACCGTGGCTGAACATTTGTTCATTGAGTTTAAGCCTACTGGGGGGCTAAAATGAAGCATTAACTTCGCCTTTATTTAAATTTACCTCGGAACACCCAATTCAGCATCAAACAAGAACTCTACACGCCTTTGAGCTATAAACCATGACTTGTAATACCGCAGGCCAACGTGATGGAAGCACTATCAAGTATTGGTAAGCCAAGTTCGCTTTCTAGTTGCACCGCGCATTCAGCACCAGCTAAATTTGTACACATAATTACTATGGCATCAGGCTTAGCAGTTGCAACGTCCCTGAGCATTTGTGTGATTACACTAGGCTTTATCGCTGCAAAATCGTTGCTGAGCGTGCCTCCATGATTGCGTGATGCCACTACATTAAAACCCATATCAGTGTAGTTCTGATTGATCTGTCCCGCGACTTCGTTGCTATAGGGCGTTATAAGTCCCAAACGTGTGACGCCAAGATTGGCCAAGCGATTATTTATATCTAAAACGCAAGTTGTTGTTGGTATCCCAGTTGCTTGCTCCATACGCCATACAAAGGCCTCATCATGTGCGACCCCTAACCAACTAGCAGATGTCCCTCCCCAGGTAATGCGGTCTACATTAGCGTCGCCCAGCAGTTTAGCCGCAGTCACCTGCACATCCAATTGAAATTGAGATCGTGAATTTGCGTTCAGCTGGACGTCCAAAACACCCAACCGTGCAATGTGGATTGTTAAATTAGGGGTCTGCGTTTGTAGGCTTACTGCTAGTGGTTCTAACACAATATTTGACGATGGGATCAACAGGCCAAGGCGCATCATACGATCGACGTTCGTGCTGAAATGCCCCCATCAACCGTAAAAACGGTACCAGTAGTATAACCCGCACGATAAGAAGCCAGAAACGCCACTAGGTCGGAAATCTCATGGCAATGCGCCGGTCGACCCAGTGGATACCTATTGGCCAACTCCATGTAGCGTTCGGGATCACCTAGATCCTTTTCAGCCCACTTGCGAAGCATATTATAGATGCGATCCGTATTAACTGGGCCAGGGTTGATTCCTACCACTCGCATATTATCATTCAAAGCATAACCACCTAATGCTCGGGTAAATCCCATCAGACTAACATTGCCCATAGCTCCCGCGATGTAGTTACGATCTAGCACCTCGCCGCCATTGCCAATAATGTTAATGATGACGCCACCGCCTGCATCTTTCATTTTGGTGTAGAAAAGGCGAGATAAATTTATATATCCAAACACTTTGAGATCAAATCCTTTGCGCCATGCGGCCTCGTCCACGTCCCAAAGGTCACCACTGGGAATGGCACCTGCATTATTAACCAGAATATCTACACTATTGATCGCTTGAGCTAAACTTTCGGGTGCACCATCAGCGGTTAAGTCTTGTGGGTGAAGTGTGACTAATACATCCGAACGATCTGTGATCCGCGCTTTGAGTGCCTGTAGCTTATCAGCACTGCGAGCAGTTAGGTGGAGATGAACACCTTCGCCTGCCAGTGTTTCCGCAATATGTTCCCCAATACCCATGGAGGCGCCTGTAATCAACGCAGTCTTGCCGCTCAGTTTCAGGTCCATCAAGCCCCTCCTTCCATCGTAAGAACAATCCGGCCTTCTACGCGGCCTTGATTAAGATCATTTAACGCTGCGTCAATTTCATTAAACGGCCGCGTTTTAATGACACCTTTGATGCGCCCACTCGCAGAAAGTGCAAGAAGTTCTGCCATCTCTTGCCGGTTCGAAGCCGAGCTTCCCCGCACTGTCAGTCCTCGCTCAACCACTTGGTAAGTGTAAAATGCCATTTCGCCAGCCGGCACTCCGGTTAGCACGATAGTGGCTCGCGGATTACAAGCATCCAACATCATTGGCCAAGTAGCGGTCACTGGTGCAAAATTTACGCACCCATGTGCACCACCAAGAGCTTTTATTGCTGCACCTGCATTTTCGCCAGCCTCAACACATTCGTCTGCACCAAGCTCTTTAGCTTTCGCAAGTTTGTCATTCGCAATATCAACGGCAATCACACGCATACCTGATAATTTGGCAATTTGGACGCCGTATTGGCCTAGGCCACCCATTCCAAAAATTGCAATCGTATCACCAGTTTGCACGCCCGTCCTTTTCAACGAGGCGTAAGCTGCAGCACCGGCACACATCAGTGGAGCGGCTTCAATCGGATCGATCCCTTCTGGTATTTTATTTGTCCAATGGTCGCGAAGTGCTACAAATTCCGCAAAACAACCAGGTTGCGAATAGCCCGTAGCCGTAAATTCGGGGCAATAGTTTTCCCCACCCGTCAAGCAATCACGGCAATGACCACAAGCCCCATGTACATAGCCAATCCCGACCCGGTCTCCAACCCTCAGACGTGTTGCATTAGATCCAGTGGCAACCACCCTTCCTATCCCCTCGTGGCCCATGATCAAAGGCAAACTGGGCGGAGCATGCTCTCCCTTCCAAATTTGAACATCAGTAAAGCAAAGCCCATTCGTCTCTAATTTAACCAACACCTCGTCATTTGCAATTTCAGGCACAGGAACTTTGACTAGTTCCAACGGAGCATTGAGCTTAGTCAACAACGCTGCTGTCATCATTTTGGGCATAAGTGTCTCCATGG
>DLZA01000254.1:2596-2718 GCA_003447515.1 Paracoccaceae bacterium | reverse complement strand
TAGTCGCGCATCTCAAGGTTGCCAGCGGAAGATTTTCCATCGCGTCCTTGCTCGAGCTCGTATGATACTTTGTCGTTGTCATTAAGGCCGGATAGACCAGCACGCTCCACAGCAGAAACGTG
>DLZA01000254.1:0-2240 GCA_003447515.1 Paracoccaceae bacterium | reverse complement strand
CAGGTGCGATAAAGCCGTAGCCTTTTGTAGAATTAAACCATTTTACGGTGCCAGTAGCCATCGTAAGTCTCCTAGTAGATTACCGCCCACGGTATGCGGCGGCTTGGTGCAGTCGGGTCTTAAGTCGGTACCGGCGTCTGCAAAAAGTAGAAAACGGAACATGTGAAAGACGGCTCACTCCCCCTATATGGCGCAATCGAATCAAAATGAAAAGAGTATTCGTTACAATATTGAAGCATAGCCTTCATTACTGCTTGCTTCAAAAGAGCACTTGACAGCGCTTCCCTTAATTCCAAACCACCTCCTGACTGAGGAGTTACACGTTGGCGTAAAGCTTGTCATCATGGTATGGGTATGCGTCTGATTTCTTCTTAGAGAATAAATTATGCGGGTTAAACTAATTAATATTATAGCACAAACAGGCTCTCTAATGTAACGCAGTTTCTAATTGTGTGTGGGTCACCCCGGCAGAAAGGGTGCCGGAGAACAGTGAGCCCGTTGCTTTGTCTGGCGGGTTTATAAGCTGAAATACGCCAAGCTTTTATAATTCAGGGACCTTGTAAAAAGTCACTCATGGTTTGAACTTTCGGGGAGAATATGATTTGAAAATATACGGTATTAAAAACTGCGACACTTGTCGTAAAGCGCAGAAATTCCTTCTGACTGCCGGCTATGAAACTTCATTCGTTGATGTGCGTACAGACGGTGTGCAAAGGGCAGATCTTGAAAGGTTTTGGGCGGAATTTGGTGATGTGATTTTGAATAAACGCTCCACAACTTGGCGAAGACTGAACAATGCAGAACGGGTCGCATTGCCTTTAAATCTATTGGTCAACTTCCCGACGTTGATGAAACGTCCTGTGATCGATCATAATGGATCTTTAACTTTGGGTTGGACTAAGGATGTCCAAGCCAAGTTTATGTTATTCTAAGTGGAATAATAAGCTTTCTCTTAACAAAATATTCTCACATTTTTTTGACTTTGGCATTTTTTTGAGCGAAATTAAATTAGAACACATGGACTAGGATATATTTAGTGGCCGTAATTACTTTACCATCGTCACCCAATAGTTTTATTTTGATACTTGCAGGCACTTAAAATTTAAGCGTCAAAATTTTCTGTAACGCCTTCACCCACAAAGGCCTTCTCAACGACGAACTCTGCAGGCATTGAATTTGAACCTTCGGTCATCCCAGAACTTTCACAAATGTCTTTTACATCAAGATTTAGGGCCATAGACCCGCAAACCATCAGCCTATCTGTTTTTGGATCAAGTGGTGGCAGCCCGAACTCTTTGGCAATATTACCGTTGCGCAGTAAATCAGTTACACGGCCCATGCGTAAACTTTTTTCGCGCGTGGTAGTCGCATAATACTTCAGCTTATTGCCTACAAATTCGCCAATTAGCGGATCGTCGGCCAAATTGGCTACCAAATCTGCACCGTAAGTGAGTTCGCTTATATAACGACAGGTGTGTGTTAATATAACCTCGTCATATTTCTCATACAACTCAGGATCGCGGATCAAACTGGCAAAGGGAGCAATTCCCGTGCCCGTACATACAAAATATATGCGGTTCCCAGGCAACAGTGCATCCAAAACTAGTGTACCCACGGGTTTAGGTCGCAAAATTATCTCATCCCCAACCTTTATATGCTGAAGCTTGCTTGTAAGTGGACCGTCCTGCACTTTAATGGAATAGAACTCCAATTCCTCGTCCCAATTGGGTGAGGCAATAGAATAGGCTCGCAAGAGAGGCTTTTGCTTGCTCGTTTCAGGATCGGGATCGCCCATTAAACCAATCATTACAAATTCGCCAGAGCGGAACCGCAGTGATTGTGGGCGGGTCACGCGAAAAGAAAATAGCCAGTCATTGTAGTGGGTAATGGAAGTTACTGTCTGCGCGTCAGGAATTACAGGCACGGGTTTCGCCTCAATCGTATCTAATATCAAGTTTGACATTGTCGTAATCCTTGAAAAAGTCAATCGTTAGTATGCTAACGAATTAAAGTTGTTAAAATTGTTTTTACACGCCAGCCCGCAAACGGCTCAGATAGCTGTGTGACTGCCAATTTGCCCGCGCCAACCATTGATCTTCTGGCTGACGTTCTGCTAGCGCTTGGTAGATTTCCACGTCATCAAAACCAACACGGCGCGCCATGGTGTATTGATCTGCGAGCAAATTCCCATGAGCACGCAGCCGTCCAGTAAAGTTCATCAAACGTAAGGTGCGCGCAAT
>DLZA01000281.1:3912-9208 GCA_003447515.1 Paracoccaceae bacterium | reverse complement strand
ATCAATGGGTGGCGGCCGAAGTTGTGTGGGATGCGCTTCTTACTGCAGAAGACGCGGCTTTCGATACCGAAATCTACATTGATGCTGCCCATATCGAGCCAACAGTGACGTGGGGGACAAGCCCTGAACAGGCCCTGCCAATAAGCGCTAGGCTTCCTGACCCTGCCAAGTTGGACGCACAAAAGTCTGAACTGGCGTCTGAGGCGTTAGAATATATGGGGCTTAGCAAGGATCAAAATCTTGCAGGAACGCCCGTCGATCAAGTCTTCATAGGGTCCTGCACCAATGGCAGAATCGAAGATCTTCGTGCAGCGGCGGCTGTCCTTACAGGGCGTCGCGCTAAGGTGCCGGGGCTCGTGTCACCCGGATCGCAGCTTATCAAAGCGCAAGCAGAGCAGGAAGGCCTGGACAAAGTTTTTACCGATGCGGGCTTGGAGTGGGTAGCCTCGGGGTGTTCAATGTGCGTGGGTATGAATGGGGATCTGGTCGACAACAAAAAGCGTTGCGCGTCATCGACTAACCGCAACTTCAAAGGCCGCCAAGGACGTGGAGCGCGCACCCATCTTATGTCACCATCTATGGTTGCCGCCGCCGCTGTGACCGGTGAAATCACGGACGTCCGCACACTTTTGCAAGATCGGAACATCTGATGGCAGGATGGGAAACATTTGATGGCAAAGCTGAGGTTTTACCGCTTGCGAATGTCGACACGGATCAATTGATCCCTGCGCGTTTCATGTCTGTACCGAGGTCAGAAGGTTACGGGAGCTACCTTTTGCATGATATGCGCCGTGACGCATCTGGAGCTTTGCGTCCTGAATTTCCGTTGAATGACGCTTCGCAAGCAACCGCATTGGTCGCTGGTGCAAATTTTGGCAGCGGATCGTCGCGCGAAGCGGCTGTTTACGCACTGGTCGATGCTGGATACCGCGCCGTTTTCGCGCCCAGCTTTGGCGATATCTTCGCAAGTAACGCAATTAACAATGGGCTTTTACCAGCGCGTATCGAACTTGAAACCTATGATGAACTTTTATCATGGATCGGTTCTTCTTTCTGCGACGTGCAGATTGACCTGCAAAACAGATGCGCTTCGTTCGATGGAAAACAGGTTGAATTCCAGCTGGATGAAACGTGGCGCATGAAGCTTATAAATGGTTGGGATGACATTGATCTGACGCAGCAATACGCGTCTGAAATTTCACGGTTTGGAAAGATTTACGCTCAAACAGCGCCTTGGGCTGTGCCCATAGTGTCTGATTGAAACACGCAGCACTTGCTGCATCAACCGGCATCTAGGAGGTGTCGACAAAACGGGCAAACATATTGTTTCGCCTATCTAAATGGGAGAACTGAAATGAAAATGACTTTATGGGGCGGCCTTCTTGCCAGCTCGACTTTGATCGCAAGCATTGCTCAAGCGGAAGAAACAATCTCTGCTGTTCATGCGTTTCCAGAAAGCTTGATTTACACCAAGAGTTTCCTGTCCTTCGTAGACAAGGTGAACGAAGCTGGTGAGGGTGTCGTGCAAATTGACGTGCGTGGAGGACCAGAAGCCATCGGCATGTTCCAGCAGCCCGATGCGGTGCGCGACGGAATCGTCGACATGGTTTACACACCGGGCTCTTTCTACGGTGGCGCGCTGCCTGAGAAGGACGCGATGGTGGCGTCAAACCTAACAGCCGTTGAAACCCGTATGAACGGTGGCATCGAGTTGATCGACCAAATTCATCAGGAAAAGATGGGCCTCAAGTATCTTGGCTGGTTTGACAGCGGGGTATGCTACAATTTGTGGACCCGTAATGAGCCAACGTTCGATGCCGATGGTAACCTCGAAGTTGATGGTCTGAAATTGCGTGGTAACAATGTTTATAACGCGTTTTTTACCAATTACTTGAATGCTCAGGTGATCGACTTGCCAACGGGCGAGGTTTATTCAGCATTGCAACGTGGTGTGGTAGATGCGACGGGTTGGACACAGATCGGTCTGATTGACTTGAAGTGGAACGAGTTCCTGAACTACCGGATTGAGCCATGCTTCTTCTCCACAGACCTTGGTGTGATCGTGAATAATGAGAAGTGGGATTCCCTTTCTGATGAAGCTCGCAAGATCGTCCAAAACGTTGCAATTCAACACGAAAAAGACAGCGTCGAAGCATTGCGAGCCAAGCGTGATGAAGACTTCGCCGCTTTGGATGCAGCTGGTATGAAGGTTGTAACTTTGGAAGGGAAAGCAAAAGCGAACTACCTTGCAGCAGCCCGTGAAAAGACGTGGGAGCGTATGAAGTCGGTGATGTCTGAGCAGCCTGGTGGCACAGGCAACTATGATCGCCTGCTTGAACTGTTCTACGATCTTAACGCAGCTAAATAAAACTAGCACTGGGCTGGTCAATTGCAGTCAGCCCAGTGCCTCTCAAACCGGATAGATGATGTCACTACACTCAAAAGCCCTGGCGTTCGTTGTGAATTTTTTTGCTTTCATCGCAGGCACAACTTTAGTTTGGCTCATGGTCTCGGTTATCACATCTGTTTTGATGCGCAACGCGGGATGGCAGCCCTTTGCATGGCTTTTCACGTCTGCGGAATATGGTCTTTTATATATGACAATGCTCGGTGCACCGTGGTTGGTGCGCGAAAAAGGGCATGTGCATATTGAATTGGTCACCGCCGCACTGCCCGACAAAGCACGAGGCATCGTCAGCCGGATCGTCGCTATAGCTTGCGTCATGGTCTGCGTGATCCTTGCATGGAAGGGCGTAGAACTTTTCTTAAAGAATATTGAGCGCGGAGATTATGATACCCGCGCTTATTATTACCCCCGTTGGATGCTCACAATTGCATTTCCAGTCAGCTTTGGCCTGATGGCGATTGAGTTCTCACGTTACATATTCGGTAACAATTTGATGCACTCTGGCGAAGCAGGGATTCACGAATAATGGAATGGTTCGAAGCCCTTGCGCTGCTAGTAGGTTTAATCATCTTTCTCATGGCAATTGGTATGCCGGTCGCTTTAGCGTTTCTCGCGGCCAACATTGTAGGTGCCTATCTTTTTATGGGCGGTGAGCGCGGTATAGGCCAACTCCTCAATAATGGCCTCGGGTCGCTTACAAAATACGCGCTGGTGCCGATCCCGCTGTTCTTGCTGATGGGCGAGATTTTCTTCCACACAGGTCTGGGCGGACGCATGTTCACAGCCATCGACAAACTCCTTGGGCGTCTTCCTGGGCGGCTGAGTTATGTGACTGTTTTAGGCGGCACAGCATTCTCTACGCTATCCGGCTCGTCTATGGGATCGACTGCATTGCTTGGCTCCCTGATGGTTCCTGAAATGGGGCGGCGAGGCTACAAACCGCATATGAGTATTGGACCGATCCTTGGCACTGGTGGCCTCGCGATTATCATCCCTCCTTCTGCCTTGGCAGTCCTTCTTGCGACTCTTGCACAAATAGATGTCGCAGCTGTGCTCATCGCAGGTGTCATTCCGGGCTTGATCCTCGCGACCTTCTATATCGCGACGATCTGGCTCCAGACCAAGATTGATCCGACGGCCGCCCCTGCCTATGATGTTGAACCGATGACATGGGGACAGAAGATTGCGGTTTTATGCACTGAGGTTGTCCCTATGGTTGGTGTCATGGTTGTTATTATTGTATTGATGATCAAAGGCTTCGTGACGCCGTCTGAGGCCGCTGCGTTCGGGGCACTTGGGGTTTTGATCCTTGCGGCTGTGTTTCGTTGTCTCACGATCGAGGCAATGCGCAAATCGATCACAGGCGCCTTGCGGGTCACATTGATGGCCTATCTCATCGTTTTCGGATCAGCGACATTCAGTCAACTCTTGGCGTTTTCAGGCGCTTCTCGAGGGCTTGTAAACTGGGCAACATCCTTCGATCTCGCACCCTTGGCGATGCTACTGGTTATGTTTGCAGTGCTTCTTTTGCTAGGCATGTTTATGGAACAAATCTCGATGATGCTGCTGACGGTCCCAATCTTCTTTCCCTTGGCTCAATCCTTAGGGTTTGATCCAATCTGGTTCGGCTTGATCATGCTGCTAGCGCTCGAAATCAGCTTTACCACACCGCCTTTTGGATTGTTGCTATTCGTTATGAAAGGTGTGGCGCCTAAAGGCACAACCATGAAAACGATCTACACTTCGGCCTTTCCATTTATTGGATGTTCACTGCTATTGGTTGCTTTGCTTATCGCGTTTCCGCAACTCGCACTGTGGCTGCCCTCATTGTAGAGTTTGGACAAATAAGTTTTTTTGTTGATCTTACTATTTCAGAAACGTTTCTAAACTCTTACTCACGGTTCACTTCAGCATAGCTTCAAAAAGGCCAGTATCAAAGCCGCTACAGCCCTCCAAAACGATCTTGATGTGGGCATCTTGACACTTTGTCATAAAAGCTTCGCAGCGGCTCACCTACCTTATGATGTCACGCTTCAAGACACTAAGGAACTGCCACCCATAGCACAGAACCTAGATCGGTATGACCAAACTTTAATATTCTTCGATCCAATCGTTCAGCGAATGACGGTTACGCGGGCCGTGCCTGCAGCAAACAATCTGGGCGTTGAATGGCAGCAATGGACCGTTATACTTTGCTTGGATGTGTCTAGGGTTAATCATCGCAAAGAGGAAAGTCGCTGTATTTTTAAGACTTAGATATGGTCTAATAAATACAAAAAAACTGCTACACAAAATGCTCCAATGATTTCACGTGATTTTTACTATGCCATTGATGAAAAATTATTCACGTTCTTAAAAAGGACTGTCTGTCTAATGTTTAATTCTGTTAAGTTATTGATTTACATTAGAATTTACTCTTAATAAGATCTCTACCCACAGCAAAACATCAGATCAAAACGGAGTTTAGGGATTACTTCGCCCAGCTATTACGACTCCGTTGCAATTGGCGCTAGTTGGACGCGTTATCATTGGAAGTGCGCCATGGACGAAGGCTCTTTAGTACGGGTGGTGTAGATTTATCTGGGATTAGTTTTTCGATCCTGGCCATTTATTTTGCTTCTTCATTACATCTTTTAACAAGACACAGTCATCTGTCATTATACCATCCACATCTAGCTCTAGAAGTCTTTGCATCGTTACGGAATCATTAATCGTCCAGAAGTGAATCTTAATCCCTAATTTACGAGCGTACTGCAACACTTTTTCTGTCATAAAAGAGATGCCAAACTGTCCGATTGGTAATTGAATACATTGTGCGGTAAAGTTTTGTTCTATTCCAAGTTGAGCACCAAAATAAAATTTAATTACATTGCTAGTGCCCATACTATG
>DLZA01000281.1:0-3488 GCA_003447515.1 Paracoccaceae bacterium | reverse complement strand
AGCGACAGGAATGGTTGCTTCCCAGGTTTTTGCATCCAAATTGAATAGAGCTTCTGGAAATTCCTCAAAAACGTTTGAAAGGCGCGGTATTATAGATGACTGATTTACTTTCAGGCTATCAATATCGACATCTTTTAAGTTGCTTATTTTAAGATTTTCGCCAGTTAATCGTTCTAATGTATTGTCGTGAAAAATATAAGCTGTTCCATCTTTTGAGCTATGGATGTCTGTTTCGATCACTCTATAACCTAAATCTAACGCCGTTCTGAATGAAGCAAAGCTATTTTCGGAAGCTAGAAGGCTAGCACCTCTATGCGCGATGGGAACAATATTTATATTGTTGATATACTCTAAAAAACTTTGAGAAGATATTGACATGAGGCTACCCTCTCAATCGAACTAATCTTTAAAGAATCCAACAATAGTTCCCAGTTGGTAACGTCAAGACTATTGAATAGTTTTTGCAAATGCCATCTCTGTAAGCGTTAAAGCAGCAATCATCGAAGGTTATTTTAAATATTCACTACAAGGATAATGGAATAATCTAGACTGGAAGAATGAAACAAATAGCCAGATAATAAAAGAAATGGTTGGTCGATTTCTTTTCACTTTCGTGCTCTAAGCGACTTTACCCAATCCATTAACCGGAAATAATGACGAAATTTGTAATGAAAACTGCTAAAAGATAGCAATCGAAACAGATTTAATTGCAGAGATAGACATCAGTAGTGACGTAAATTTGGAGGATGATTATGGAGGTATACCACTCCATTGGGCATTCGCTCTTAAGGTAAATACAGCCACTAAAACTGCATTGAGGCCTTAAGTTGCGTCTCGGGCAATCGCGGCAACAACATCACCCCTTCGAGAAAGTCCTTGCCCGCCAAAGCAAAGCACCCATCCATTATAGGGTGCAAAATAGGTCTTTGGTTCAGTGTTAACACGGTCAACAAACCACCCTTGTCCTAGAATGTCACCCTCACTGACCGCGTCGCCTAGATCGACAGCGGGCACAAAGATCATATCATCATCGCAAATCAGAAATTCGTCGGACGTGGGCAGACGCACATACTGCGACTTAGGTGCGTCCTCCTTCATCGGGAGGTGTCCAAGGCCAGCGACCATGCGCGGCAAGCCGTCAGTCGCTAGGGTTGCCGTGTATCGTGTCAGCATACCCGCACCGCCAAGTTCGGATGAAACGAGGACTTTCCCTAAATTTTTGGCAACCGCGTCAATCGTCATTGGTGAGTGGTCTTCATTTATCAATACTGTGAAGGGTGCGCCAAAAGCTTGACCTGCGGCCGTTGCCAAAGATAGTTGTGACGACGTCTCCGGTACCAGCACGCTTGGTGCAAAGTTCAAGGTACGACCACCAGAATGTAAGTCTATGATGTGATCAGACAGGGGTATCATTGTTGCGCTCAGCCAATGAGCAATACGTTGAGTGATGCTGCCTAATGGATTACCTGGGAACACTCGATTCAAATTCAATCCGTCTTCTGGGGTAAGCCGGGTGCCCGCCATCATTGCTGGCACGTTCAGGGCTGGTAGAAGGATTAGCCGCCCGACCAGTGCCTTGGTATCAACTTCACGGGCCAAGGCGTTAATGGCGACGGGTCCTTCGTATTCGTCGCCATGCATCGCGCCTAAAATTAGTGTGGTTGGCCCCTCAGAGCCATTTAGGCAATGGATGGGTAGGCGCACCGTTTGCCATGCACTTTTATTTGTAGAATTGTGAAAATGCACATATCCTGACGTGAGCCCAGGTTGGTTCAAGGCGATCATGATATAGTCCCAAGAACTGGAGCAATCCGGTCGCGGTCAAAGTTGGCACCGCAGAGGACTACTGCGCTGACTTTCCCAGTGTGGTTGTGTGCATCCAACTGCCATGCTGCTTGCGCTAGTCCTGCTGACCCTTCGACCAACATTTTTTCGCCCCAAGCCATGTGTCGGATACCATCGGCGATCTGGTCCTCAGTGCAATCAATCAGTTCATCAATGACTTCGCGGCCCAACGGAAGAGTAATTGAGCCTTCATCGACGCCACCAGCGCAGCCGTCGGCAAGGGTATCGCTATGTGTCACTTCCACATTATAACCTGCCCGAATACTAGCGGCTAATGCTGCAGAATTTACAGCACTGACACCTACAAGGCGGGTTGATGGAGAAAACGCTTTTAGCACTGCCCCAATGCCTGAAATCAAGCCACCACCTCCAACTGACACGTAGACTACATCAAGGCGTGGCAGTTGTTCTAGCATTTCCAGTGCAATCGTACCTTGCCCAGCGATGACCTGCGGATCGTTATAGGGAGAACAATAGATTTTGCCTTGTTTGTTTGCCAGTTTTTGCGCGTATAATTCAGCCAACCCGGAATCGTTTGAGTGCAGTATCGTCTCAACTCCAAGTGCTTTGATCCGAGATAGTTTTTCACGTGCCACAGTTTCGGGCAAGACCACTGTGAGATTGTGACCAGTAATCTGTGCCGCCGTAGCAAGTGCGAGTCCATGATTGCCGGAGGATGCGGTAATTGCCGGTACATCTGTTGATAACGAGGTCAGTTTTGACATTGCGCCACGAAATTTAAACGATCCAGTTTTTTGAAAGTTGTCAGCCTTGAACAGGAGCTCTGTATCGTTGTCAAACGATAGGCGGGACGGGATGCAGGGGGTCAAAATCAACCAGCGTTTGATGCGGCGATAGGCTGCAACCGAGAGGGCGGCTTGCTCAAGTACGGCGGAAGAGGCAGTCATCTTATTTCCTTAATTAGGTTTTTGCGCAGGCAGCAGCGTCAATAATTGCTTGAGTGATTGCAATGTCTTGAGCTGCTATCCCTGTGAGATCGACAATGGTGATATTTTGACCCGACGTTCGGCCCAATTGTTCGCCAGACAGAATATGACCTAGTTCGGTGACTTGGAGTGTTGCATCGCTTTGGTATGCGGTCTGAAACTCGCCGTGGTCCAATGATTGGCTTGCCATATCGCAGACACGCAAAGACGCGGCTGCAACCAGCTGTGTGGGTAGCTCTTGCTTACCTTGGCAATCGGCACCAATTGCTGTCACATGACAACCCTTGCGTACCAAGCCATCTGCAAAGAGGGGCTTGGTTGAGTTTGTTGTCGTTATAATGATGTCTGCCTGGCTAATGGCTACGTTTAAGTCGGAAACGGTGATGGCGTTATGCCCTGTTGCATTGAGATCTGTCTTCAAAACCTTAGCGGCAGCGGCGTTACGTGCCCAGATGTGAAAACTAAATGACTTATTTGGCATTAACTGTGCAAGGCATATGGCCTGAAGTCGGGCCTGAATGCCGGCACCGATGATCAACACTTCTGTCGCATCCGCGCGCGCTAAAGCACGGGTCGCCAAAGCACCACCGATCGCGGTGCGCATATCCGTCAGCCAGCCCTCGTCGCGTAATACGGCCAGGGTTTCCCCTGTAGTGGCGGAAAAGGCCAGCATCATGCCGTTGGAAGACGGCAAGC
>DLZA01000013.1 GCA_003447515.1 Paracoccaceae bacterium | reverse complement strand
GCATCACCTGCAACACTTTCGCCAATGACACGAAGCGTTCTGCCTGTCTTCACATCTATGTTGCGAACTGCATAACCGTCCATCGCAGATGACGCGAAAGGCGGTTGGCTGCGGTTCGCAATGGCGTCCACGGCCAACACACGATTTGCCGCGTTGCGCAGATTTATATTTTCGATGCTCAGTGGTTCAAAAAGATCCAATATTTTATTCATTGCTTCGTTGACGGTGATCATTCGGCTTCAAACCGTCCAGATTTGCCACCATCTTTAAAAACAACACGGACATTGTTTATTTGCATTGTCTTATCAACGGCTTTGACCATATCGTACACAGTCAACGCAGCCACATTCACAGCCGTCAAAGCCTCCATTTCAACGCCAGTTTGGCCAGTTGTTTTAACTGTTGCCTCGATTTCCAGACCATCATTGGTGTAAGATAAATCAACTGATACTTTTGTGATTGTGAGTGGATGGCATAGCGGGATCAAATCTGGGGTTTTCTTTGCCCCCATAATTCCTGCTAGGCGTGCAACAGATAGAACATCGCCCTTTCTGGCACGTCCTTCCTGGATCATCGTACGGGTTTCGGCGGCCATCAAAATATTGCCTTTTGCAACCGCAACACGGGCAGTCACAGCCTTTTCAGATACATCCACCATGTGGGCTGCGCCCTTATCATCGAAATGGGTTAAGCCTGCCATCAAAAAACCTGTGGGACCCATGGGTTTGTTAGCAACTTTCTCGTAGCGCCCATAATGTTTTCCTCACGCATCAAGGATTCTCCGATAAGGAAACAACTAACACCTAATTGTGCCAGCTGAAACAAATCATTGCGATTATTTAACCCACTTTCTGACACCAGTATTCTGTCAGCAGGGGCATGCCTTGCTAGCACTTTTGATGTATCGATATTCACATTAAATGTTTTTAAATTACGATTATTGATTCCCAATAAAGGTGAGCGCAGCGCAGCGGCGCGATCCAGCTCCTCAAGATCATGGACTTCGATCAACACATCCATCCCCAACTCCAAGGCGGCGACTTCTAACTCATGTGCCTGTTCGTCTGAAACAGAAGCCATTATAATTAAAATGCAATCAGCTCCCCAAGCGCGCGCTTCGAAAACCTGATAAGTGTCATACATAAAATCTTTACGCAAACAGGGCAGATTGCAGGCATGACGTGCCTGCGTAAGGAACTCGGGCGCTCCCTGGAACGACGGTGCATCAGTGAGGACAGACAAACAGGTTGCGCCGCCCTCCGCGTACGCACCAGCCAACTTAGCTGGATCAAAGTCTTTTCTTATAAGACCTTTGGATGGGCTGGCTTTTTTAATCTCGGCAATCAAACCATAACCACCATTTGTATTTTCTTTTTGTAATGCTTTGGCAAAACCGCGCGGCGGCGTTTGTTTGGCAGCAAGGGCTTCCAATTCAGAAATGGTAATTTTGGTTTTTGCCTTAGCTACTTCTTCAAGTTTGTAAGATTTTATTTTTTCTAAAATATCAGACACCAATTGCCTCCGTGGTGATCCTTGCCAAAGCTTCGAGCTTTTGCTTTGCACGTCCGCTGTCAATGCTTACAACTGCTAATTCAACTCCTTCGGATAAGGATTTCGCTTTGTCAGCCACAACCAAAGCGGCAGCAGTGTTAAGCAATACAGCGTCTCGATAAGCCGATTTGGTTCCATCCAAAAGGTCACTCAACGCCGCAGCATTTGCAGCTGGTGATCCACCAATAATAGCTTCAAAGGGATGAACCGGTAGGCCTGCATCTTCAGGCGAAATTTCAGAACTTTTTACAGTTCCATTTTCAAGTTTGGCAACCCAAGTTGGCCCTGCAATGGAAATTTCGTCTGTTCCATCAGACCCATGGACCAGCCAAGCTTTTTCAGACCCAAGCTCAAGCAGCACATTGGCCATTGGCAAAATCATTTCTTTGGAAAAAGCGCCTGTTAACTGACGCCTCGCACCGGCTGGGTTTGTGAGTGGTCCAAGAATATTAAAGATCGTCCGTGTACCAAGCGCTTGACGTGCCGGCATCACATGACGCGTTGCAGGATGATGCATTGGAGCCATCATGAAACCGATACCGCATTCATTAATGGCTTTTTCAACGACATGGGGCCCAACCATTACTTGAACGCCCAACTCACTCAAAGCATCTGCTGTGCCAGACTTTGATGACAAATTTCGATTGCCATGCTTTGCCACAACAACGCCAGCACCCGCAGTTACAAGTGCGGTAGCTGTGGAAATGTTCAAGGTTGACTTTCCATCACCACCTGTTCCAACGATATCGATGGCTCCCTCAGGTGCATTGACAGCGTTACACTTGGCACGCATCACTGCAGCCGCAGCAGTATATTCAGTGACTGTTTCCCCTCGGGTACGTAATACCATTAGCAGGCCACCAATTTGTTCGGGTGTAGCATCCCCGTTCATTATGATCTCAAAGGCATTGCGCGCTTGTTTATCACTTAACGGACCGTCGATTGCCGCTGCGATAAGAACTTTTAGTTGGCTACTCATGCGGGTTCCAGCGCTAAGTCTAGGAAGTTTTGCAAAAGTGCGTGACCATGTTCGGATGCAATACTTTCAGGGTGGAATTGCACGCCGTGGATTGGTAATTCTTTGTGTCGCAATCCCATAATTGTTCCGTCTTCCAACCAAGCTGTGGCTTCCAAACAAACAGGCAGTGTTTCTTTTTCGACCACAAGAGAATGATATCTTGTAGCATCAAATGGCGTTGCAAGGCCATTAAAGATAATTGATTTATTATGGTGTATCGGACTTTTTTTGCCATGTACAATTTCTTGACAGCGGACAACGTTACCACCAAACGCCTGGCCAATTGCCTGATGCCCCAAACAAACACCAATTAATGGTTTTTTTGCCTCCGCTGCAGCCAATATAAGCGGAAGACAAATCCCAGCGTTATTCGGATCACTAGGGCCTGGGGACAGCATAATCATATCCGCGCTCATGCCGACCGCATCTTGCACGGAGATTTCATCGTTTCGCCTTACTATTACATCCGTGCCTAGCTCACCAACATAATGCACCAGATTATACGTAAAACTGTCGTAATTATCGATCAAAAGCAGCATATTGCTAGTCCTAAGTCTTTGCGGATTTGGGGGTGATCCCACCTACTTTGTGGGTTATACACTTCTCATGAGCGTAGTCCTAGGTCAAAAGCAGGCTCTGGTAAAAATACAAACGGATCAATGTTAAAGAGGCACCAGATGGCAATTGGTGGAAAAACCTTAGGGATTTTTTCTGGCTTAACAATTGGATTAATGACTAGCGTCATACTTGCCGTATTAAATCCAATTGATGAATCACCAGGTGAGGCTGCAGAAACACAACAAACAAAATCTCCTGCAATTATTCCAAAGCTTGAGAAAAAGACTAAACCGCCTCTTGATAGGTTGAGTAAAACGGACCCGTCGACAGGTGTCGAGAAAAAGGCAACAGCAGAAACTCTTACGACAAAATTAGAATTAACAGAGCCGGTAACCGCCAAGCCGCTTGTGGACGCTGAATTAGCTGGACCTCCGCGTGTGGGACCTGATGCACTAATAAAAGTTGAGGCTCCTAATCGGATTGAAAAGCCAACAAATGACCTGGTGAACGTTGTGCCTAACAAGATCCACTCCTCTGTTGACGCTTCTCCGCCGAGGGCGCCATCTGTAGCAATAAGTCTTGAAAAACCCCATATGTCTTCCGCTTCCATAGAGGCCAATATTTTTATTGATTCCAATTTTAGGCTCAAAGGACCTGTAGCTGCTAACCCAAAAATTATAGGGACAAAGAAACTACCTATAACTGACGTCGAAGCGTTTGAACCGTTGCACGAACTAAATTTTGGGCTGCCTTTGTTTGCAGAACCTAATGTAGCAGAAGAAATAGAAGCACT
>DLZA01000065.1 GCA_003447515.1 Paracoccaceae bacterium | reverse complement strand
TGAATTTCCCTCCTAAAACGGCAAATCGCGAAGGCCACGACCCAAGCAACCGATTTTACGGCATGGGAGAGATTTATTTGGAGGATCGAGCATGGCGCTCCCTATTATGGCCAAAGCCACTGCTGTATGGCTTGTAGATAACACGACGCTTAGCTTTAAGCAGATTGCAGATTTCTGTGGTTTGCACGAGCTGGAAGTAAATGGAATTGCTGATGGTGAGGTAGGCCAGGGCATCAAGGGTTTTGATCCTATTGCCAACAAGCAGTTGACCCAAGATGAAATCGATAAAGGTCAAGCGAGCCCGCGCCATAAGTTGCAATTACTGCATAACCCTGCGGCGGACGGTGAGCAGAAACGCCGTGGGCCGCGTTACACGCCGCTATCCAAACGCCAGGATCGCCCTGCATCTATACTCTGGCTGGTGAAGTTCCATCCAGAGCTGACAGATGGTCAAATATCAAAGCTGGTTGGTACAACGAAGCCGACCATACAGGCCATGCGGGACCGCACACATTGGAACATCGCGAATCTTCAGCCGATTGATCCCGTTGCGTTGGGCTTGTGCAGACAGTTGGAATTGGACGCGGCAGTAGCCAAAGCGGCGGCCAAAGCGGCTAAAGACGGAACAACAATCTCTGATGAGGAACGTTTGAAGCTCGTTTCGACAGAACAATCTTTACAGATGAATGCTGAGACAACCCTGCCATCGAACATGGCTGGACTGGAAAGCTTTACGCTTGCGGATTCGCCAGAAGAAGAAAAAGAAGAGCTTGTGGTGGATGCTGATAGCCTGTTCAACTTACCAAAAGCCGGTGGCGACGACGAAGACGACTCATAGGAAGTGTTTCATATCAATCGAATGAAGCCCGGCTAGTATGCTGGGCTTTTTTGTCGGTTTTGAAATAGAGGCTGGCTGTTGTGACCTGTAGGATTAGAAGGTGCATATTTTCTGCACGTTTCAAAACGAAATGGATACGGAATGGCTCCAACAGAACGCAGTGCAATTGTGGGTATTAGCTGTGCCCTGGGAGCGACGGTATTTTTTTCGCTAAATGATCTCTCAATTAAGTTTCTAAGTGGGGATTATCCGCTGCATCAGATCGTATTCGTGCGGGCTGCAGTAGCGCTCTCTATTACACTTTTTGTTATCATACCTTTGGATGGAGGACTGGTTGCTTTGAAGACGCAGCGCCCGATGATTCATGTGGTGCGTGGGATGTGCGTCGTAGTGGCCAATAGTGCATTTTTTGCGGCGATTGCTGTGATGCCATTAGCAAATGCGTCTGCAATTTTCTTTGTTGCGCCACTGTTTATTACTGGCCTGTCGATGCTATTCCTTAAAGAGGTTGTCGGGTTTCGGCGTTGGGTTGCTGTTGTTGTCGGATTACTAGGTGTAGTGATTGTTGTGCGACCAACAGGAGCAGAGTTTACAGCTATGACGCTCATGCCTGCGATCGCGGCACTAGCCTATGCTTCGTTGCAGATTTTAACACGGCGTACGGGAATGAGTGAGAGGGCGTCAACTATGTCTTTTTACATTCAACTTACATTCCTTTTGGTAACGGGTGGTTTAGCGTTGGCCCTTGGGGATGGGCGGTTTGCAGGATCCGATAATGGTGCGTTAGAGTTTTTTCTTCGGCCTTGGATTATGCCGCCAACAATGGACGGGCTCATCATGCTCGCTCTCGGTGGAGTGAGCGCTTGTGCAGGTTACCTAATTTCGCAGGCGTATCGGGGAACAGATGCGGGTGTGGTCGCGCCTTTTGAATATATGACGCTGTTGTTGGCAGTATTTTGGGGTATTGTGATCTGGGATGAATGGCCCGCGTTCAGCACGTGGATTGGGATCGTTTTGATCGCTGGATCTGGAATTTTTGTTGCATTGCGCGAAGCAAAGTTGGACGCAAAACCTTCGGCGAAGTGGGTAGCAGCACGGCGTTAAAGTATTCGCTGGCAAGCCTGGATGAGCATGGTCATTTTTATCTCTATAAACAAAAAACATTCCGCGTGTCATCTTGTTCAAAAAGCCAACGCTTTAGTGCGCCGCAGCTTCTAACGGATCAATAAGAGACCGGCCTCCGTCTACGGTGATTATTTGACCCGTCATGAAACCTGATGCCTCTGTTGAAAGAAATTGCGCTGTTTCAGCCACTTCTTGGGCTTCTGCTATCCGGTTTAGTGGCGTTGCAGCCAGTGTAGCAGCACGTACATCAGGGTCGTTTTTCAAGCGAGATTGCAAAGATGCGGACATGACGGAGCCAATAGCAATTGCGTTCACGCGGATACGTTGATCGGCAAAGGCCACCGCTAGGGATCTGGTCATTTGGTTTAGCGCTGCGCAAGCCACGGAATATGCGAGTAGTTCCGCATGCGTTCTGTCTGATGCGATAGAAGACAGGTTTACGACCGCACCGATGCCACCTTCGGATGGGTTTTTCTTTTCCTGCGCGATCATGCGTTTGGCCACTGCTTGGGTGACGCGGAGGTTTGCTAGTACGTTTTGCTGGAATAGCTCTTCAAAATGGTCTTCGCGTTGATCCAGTGGATTGGACGGCAGTACTTGGCGTGATGCATTGATAAGAATATCGATGCTATCGAATGCGTCAATAGTAGCGGACAGCAGATTGGCAACAGTCAGCTTTTTGCGTAAGTCGCCTGCAAAATAGCGGACGTTTTGTCCGTCACCGTCAATTGCATCTGCTTCGACTTGGAGTTTGGCTTCGTCCATATCCACCAGAATGACGTTGGCGCCGTGATCAGAAAAGTGTCGTGCCACCTCCAGACCGACGCCGTTTGCCGCACCAGTGATAATGGCTGTCTTACCTTCGAGAGAAAAAGACATGAGTAACGACCTTTGTTGATTCTGCACCCTCAACATAGCAGGATGCACGGTATTGGGTTAGCATTTTGACTTCCGTGCGTGGATGATTTTGTAGCGGTTGGATTGGGCTGTCACTTCCCAGTTAGCAAAGCAGTCGTCCAGGGTCGCTTCGTAAGCTAACTGGCGGTTGGCCACGAGAAACATCTGGCCCGCAGGTTTCAGGAGTTTTGCGGCGGAGTAGATGAATGCACGACCCAGAGCTGGGTCGGCTTTGCGGCCCGTATGAAATGGTGGGTTTGAGATGAGGGTGTCGTAGACATTTTTCTTAGTTAAGCGTGTCGCATCTTCCCACTGGAACCTAGCGCGGGCGTCTGTGATATTGAGTTTCGCGCTTTCGAGCGCCGCATACTCTGCTTCAATCAAGTCAATAATTTCGATGTCTGGGCAAGTTTCAAGCGCTTTTGCCGAGAGCCAGCCCCAGCCAGCGCCAAGGTCTGCAGTTTTGCCTTTTAGCCTGCCCGCAAAAGCTGGGGCGAGTTCTGCTGAACCAGAATCAATCCCATCGGCTGAAAAAACACCTTTGGAAGTGTACCACCCC
>DLZA01000299.1 GCA_003447515.1 Paracoccaceae bacterium | reverse complement strand
AAACACTGAAATAGCTGATTTTTTCTTTAAACTACGGCAGACCTTTTCAAACGATAGATCTGCCTATTATTTAAGCTTAGGACCGTTTTTACCGGTAATTTTTTTTAGCATCGGGAAAAATCTTTTGCCGCAGAAGAATGTTACATTTGCACGGATCTATGCAACCAAATAGACAAGATGCGCCTTGCCCTGTTGCAGCTTAAGGGATAGCAGACAAACAAGATTCACATGACAGGAGTTTAAAACATGGCGAGAGCTAAGATAGCTTTGATCGGCGCGGGACAAATTGGCGGCACGTTGGCCCATTTGGCAGCTTTAAAAGAATTGGGCGACGTTGTTTTGTTTGATATTGCTGATGGCACACCACAAGGCAAAGCGCTGGATATCGCTGAAAGTGCTCCAGTCGATGGGTTTGATGCCACTTTGTCTGGCACAACAGATTATTCCGGTATTGCGGGTGCAGATGTATGTATTGTGACTGCAGGTGTCGCGCGCAAACCAGGCATGAGCCGCGATGATTTGCTAGGCATTAACCTCAAAGTTATGAAATCTGTTGGTGAAGGAATTGCTAAGCACGCTCCAAACGCTTTTGTGATATGCATAACAAATCCGCTGGATGCGATGGTCTGGGCGTTACGTGAATTTTCTGGAATGCCAAAGAATAAAATTTGCGGTATGGCAGGCATTTTAGACAGCGCCCGGTTCCGTCACTTTCTTGCTGACGAGTTTAAAGTTTCCGTAAAAGATGTCACTGCCTTTGTTCTGGGTGGACACGGTGACACAATGGTCCCGTTGATACGCTACTCAACCGTTGCGGGCATTCCTTTGCCAGACATGGTCAAAATGGGTTGGACAACTCAGGAGAAACTGGATGCCATCGTTCAGCGCACCCGCGATGGTGGTGCTGAAATCGTTGGTCTTTTGAAAACAGGTTCTGCGTTTTACGCTCCAGCAGCCTCTGCCATTGAGATGGCTGAAGCGTATCTAAAAGATCAAAAGCGCGTGTTGCCATGTGCCGCAAATGTGAATGATGCATACGGTTTAGATGGTATGTATGTAGGCGTTCCCACTGTGATCGGTGCTGGCGGTATTGAAAAAATCATCGAAATTGAGATGAACAATGATGAAAAAGCCATGTTTGAGAAATCAGTGGATGCGGTCAAAGGTTTGGTGGCTGCTTGTAAAGAGATCGACAATACTCTTGCCTAGAAAGAATGAATTGTAAGAATGAGCAGGCCCCGTTTTTTATCGGCGGGGCTTTTTGAGAAAGTTTTGCCTAGAATAAAATGATTGTGAGCACTTATTCCGCCGCCCGATTAATCATCTCGCCTACCTGGATGGTATAGGGACGATCGTGTTGTAAACTAGAAATTCGTTTACGCGTTGAAGCAACGAGATCTAGATCGATGGTAGTAACTGTGACGCCTGGAGAGTCGCCTCCATCTGACAATATTTCACCCCACGGGTTAACGATAAGTGAGTGGCCGTAGCTAGCTCCACCCCCTGACACCAAGCCATGGGCGCAAGGCGAAATCATGAAGGCTCCATTTTCAATGGCGCGAGCACGGTTCAGCGTATGCCAATGAGCCTTGCCTGTTGGGACGGCAAAAGCCGCGGGACAGACCAGTATTTCTGCTCCTGCTTGTGCCAGGTCTCGATAAAGCTGCGCGAAGCGCAGATCATAGCAAATAGAATGGCCGATGCGCCCAAAGCGAGTAGTAGTCACTATGGCTTTATTCCCAGGCTCCACCCGGTCGCTTTCGCGGTATTTTTCAGTGTCCGAAAGGTCAACATCGAAGAGGAAAATTTTATCATAGCGACTGAGGATTTCACCTGAGCGATCTACATAAAAGCTACGGTTAGTAAATTTGGGCCCCGACCCTGAAACTGCAACCGATCCGATCAAAATATCCACACTGTGTTTAGCAGCGTAGTCACGCAAGCCATTAATTACAGGGTGCTCAGATTCCGGCAAGTGAGGTGGCGCAAAAGCGGCGCCATCTGTTTTCAATCCGCCACAATATTCAGGTAGGCAAATAAGATCGGCACCGCCCGCAATAGCCTTATCCATAAAGCTAATCGCTTCATTCAGCGCCGAGTAAAAATCTGGCATGGGACGAGTTTGCAGATTAGCAATTGTTACTTTGCGGGTCACAGACTGCTCCTTTAAAACTTAAATATGCGGAAAAAAGCCACAAATGCAAATCATAGAAGTTATTTGGTGCCGTACATACGATCGCCTGCATCACCGAGACCCGGCACGATATAGCCTAATTCATTCAACTTTTCATCCAGAGAGGCGGTCACGATTTGTACATCTGGGTGCGCCTCCTTCATGCGCGCTACACCTTCTGGTGCAGCCAGCAGACAAAGGAATTTGATATTCATCGCACCTGCCTCTTTCAGCAAGTCAATGGCCGCGACCGAGGAATTGCCTGTAGCAAGCATCGGATCAACTGCTATGACGACGCGTTCGTTCATGCCTTCAGGCGCTTTAAAATAATATTGCACAGGTTTGAGTGTTTTTTCATCCCGGTAGAGACCGACAAAGCCGACGCGGGCGGAGGGAATCAATTCTAAAACACCATCTAGCAAGCCATTACCAGCCCTGAGAATCGATACAAGCGCCAGCTTTTTACCATCGAGCATGGGAGCATCCATTTTGATGAGTGGCGTCTCTATCCCTTCAATCCTCATGGGCAGATCGCGCGTGACCTCGTAAGCCAGCAAGTGGCTGATTTCGCGCAATAATTGGCGGAACTGGTTGGACGGTGTTGATGTGCGACGCATCAAAGTGAGTTTATGTTGTACAAGCGGATGGTGCACGACAGTAAGATGGGACAATGGATAGCCTTTCAAGAATCTCTTAACCTTTTATTCATTCCAAACCCAGTTTTACAAATAAAAACCAAAACGATCAGTAGAATCGAAATAAAAACACGTTTTTCTGTTAAACTGTTTAGCTTGAAACTAAGCGTCTCATGCACCGCTCAAAAACATTTAATTAGCTTGAAATTTAGCCGATGATCTCATTCAAAATTGCACTTGGACGCATCACTGCGTCACGTTTAGTAGCGTTTGCGTTGTAATAACCACCTGTATCAGCTGCAGCGCCTTGCACAGCAGCCAATTCAGCGATGATCAACACTTCGTTTTTTTCCAATTTTTTTGCAATCAGCGCCATTTCTTCAGCCATTTCTTTGTCATTGGTTTGTGCTGCCAAAGCTTCCGCCCAGTAGCGTGCAAACCAATAATGACTATCACGGTTATCATGCTCACCTACTTTGCGGCTAGGTGAGCGGTCGTTATCTAGGATACCTTGTGTCGCTTCCTCCACCGCATCGCCTAGAATAGTTGCACGTGCGTTGCCTGTACTTTCCCCAAGAAACTTTAAACTTTCACCTAGTGCACAGAATTCGCCAAGGCTATCCCAACGCAGATGGTTTTCGGCCTGCAGCTGCTGCACGTGTTTCGGTGCAGAGCCGCCTGCACCCGTTTCAAACAGGCCGCCACCTTGCATTAGCTTCACGATCGAGAGCATTTTTGCAGACGTGGCCAGCTCTAGGATTGGGAATAGATCTGTCAGATAATCGCGCAGTACGTTGCCAGTAATCGCAATTATGTTATCACCTTCAGTTATTGTTTCAAGTGACGCTCTCGTCGCCTCTCGCGGAGCCATAATTTCGAATTTTTCCATGACCCCCTGAGCTTGCAAAATCGACTTTACATACGCGATAAGCTCTGCGTCATGAGCACGGCTTGAATCAAGCCAGAAGATTGAACGGAAGCCTGTTGTTTTTTGACGCTCAATGGCCAAATTAACCCAGTCTTCGATCGGTGCCTTACGTGCCGAGGCAGAGCGCCAAATGTCGCCTTCTTCAACCGCATGTTCATGTAGAACCGTGCCATCGGTCAAAACCATCTTAACAGTGCCTGCCTCAGTAATTTCGAAAGTGGTCGGATGAGAACCATATTCTTGGGCCTTTTGCGCCATAAGACCTAGGTTTTGAACTGTACCAGCCGTGGCTGGATTTAATTTCCCATTTGCTTTGAAAAATTTAACCGCCTCGTCATAAACAGGGGCGTACGAGTTATCCGGGATTATGCAGACCGTGTCGGCTTCTTCACCAGACGGGCCCCAGCCCTTGCCACCGTTACGAATAAGAGCGGGCATGGACGCGTCGATTATCACGTCGGATGGCACGTGCAAGTTTGTGATGCCGGTGTCAGAGTTTACCATATACATCGATGGACGCTCGACTGTAACGGCATCGATCGCAGACATTATCTCAGAGTTGCCTTCAACTTTTTCGAGCAAAGCACCAAGACCTTGGCTCGGGTTCACACCCAGCTCAGCCATCACACCCCCGTAGGCTTCAAACACGGGAGATAACCATGCACGCACAGCATGGCCAAAGATAATTGGATCGGAGACTTTCATCATTGTTGCTTTCAAATGCAATGAAAACAGCAAGCCCTCGGTTTTGGTCTTTTCAATTTCCGACACGAGGAATTCGTCGAGCGCAGCCGCTGACATGAATGTCGCATCAACAACCGTACCAGCAGGATAAGACACAGCCTCCTTTAGGACTGTCTCACCAAAAGAAGTTTCAAGAACAATTTTAGCTGTTGCCTCAGTAGCCAACGTCGCAGATTTCTCGTTTGAGAAGAAATCATTGTCCGACATGGAGGCTACACGCGTTTTGCTATCCGAAGACCAATCACCCATCCGATGCGGATTTTGTTGAGCAAATTTTTTCACTGCGTTGGCTGCGCGACGATCAGAATTTCCTTCTCGCAGCACAGGGTTTACAGCTGAACCTTTAAGCGTGTCGTAACGCGCGCGGATTTCCTTTTCAAAATCCGTGAGTGGTGTTTCCGGGTAATCAGGGATCGTAAAACCTTGCATTTGAAGTTCTTTAACCGCATCCACAAGCTGGGGAACAGAGGCCGAAATGTTTGGTAGCTTGATCACATTTGCCTCTGGCATTTTCACTAATTCGCCAAGTTCGGCTAAATCATTTGTTATGCGCTGATTTTCTTTCAAGAAATCTGGGAAAGTCGCTAAAATTCTCCCAGCAAGCGAGATATCTTTGGTTCCAATGGAAACACCAGCCACCTTTGCAAAACGTTGGATAATTGGCAAAAGCGACGCGCTTGCCAATTCTGGTGCCTCATCCACCTTGGTGTAAATAATGTCTGGAATATTTGAGTTTACCATCGGGTGTCCTCTGTGTGTAAAGCTGGAAAAACTGCATAAGATTCGAAATTTCCCACTCTTTAGCGTATGTATCAAAACTTGAAAAGCATTTTGTATACAAATGTATACCGAAAAAAATCAACGTAAAATTTCGCCAAATCACCTTACATCCTTAATTCATAGTGCAAAACAGAAATTTGCCAGCAAACATTAAACCGAATTTTTCCCAGATGCTTTAATAGGTGCCAGCGAAGAAAAAATTTTCAGTCGCACTTGCTATCCGTGCATCCATCATTCGCATTAATTACGACATAGCAATATCACTATCACACCAACTGACTACACTAAAAGGCTCAGCATTGAAAAAAATTGAAGATTGGTAGGTTGTCGATGAACACGTTGTCAGAAATCTCAATTAAGTCATGAATAACAGGCACTTTCCACTTTGAGAACAACAGAAGCTTGAACCTCTCTCAAACGCCATGGAAAGGATTAGGGAAACTGCCCAAGAGCCAGCCGCTACATCATGAAGTAAAATGAATATGCGATAATATTTCAGCCTAACAGTACCTTCATTCAACCAATGGTGAATATTTTTAACGAACTGTCGGCTGCGAGTATTTGTGCGTTGGACCCGCAGCTAAGCGTTGAATATTGCAGCCTATTAAAAAAATTTAAAATCACTTGTAAACATCAACTTACATGTAAATATCTAGCCCAAAATTTTTTTAGTTCTGTCGGTTGCTATAAAAATTTTCGGTACGATACATCGTCCTGCAGCATATAACGGGCGAACACTTGGCCTTTAAGATTATTTACAGTTCACTCGGTAATCGGCAAGAATGGATCGATAGCTATGGAGTAATCAATGCCCTTCCTTATCGACGGCCTGCAATATGCCAATTGGTCAGAAAAAATCTTTCGTCAAATGCGTGAAGGTGGAGTCGATGCGGTACATGTAACGATTTCTTATCACGAAAATTTTCGCGAAACAGTGCTAAATATGGAGCGATGGAATCGCTGGTTCCAACAATTTCCTGACTTAATTTTCCATGGTCTCTGCGGATCAGATGTGGAACTAGCCAATGAAACGAACCGCACCGCGATCTTCTTTGGTTTCCAGAACCCTGCCCCAATCGAGGACGATATTGATCTGATACAAATTCTGCATACACTTGGCGCAAGATTTATGCAGCTTACCTATAACAACCAATCGCTTCTCGCGACCGGCTGTTACGAAGCCGAAGATCCAGGCATCACTCGCATGGGCAAACAAGTGATTAAGGAAATGAATCGTGTTGGACTGGTCGTGGACATGAGCCATTCCTCGGATCGTTCAACCATAGAAGCTGCAGATATTTCTGAACGCCCAATCGTCGTATCGCATGCGAACCCACACGAGTGGCAACCTGCCCTGCGTAACAAACGCGAGAAAGTGATACGTGCTATAACAGAGAATGGTGGATTGCTCGGCTTTTCCATGTACCCGCATCACCTAAAGCACAAAAGTAATTGCACGTTAAATGAGTTCTGCGAAATGATTGCACGGACAGGCGAAAAATACGGCATGGACCGGATCGGCCTTGGGTCAGACTTGTGCCAAGATCATCCTGATAGCGTTGTAGAATGGATGCGCAGCGGACGGTGGTCAAAAGAAATTGACTATGGTGAGGGGACTAAAGATAACGCAGGTTTTCCGTCAATGCCCAGCTGGTTTAAAGACAACCGCGACTTTGGTCAGATCCGTGAAGGTTTGAGGAGCACAGGAATGAGCACCAACGAAATTAATGGCGTTATGGGTGATAACTGGCATCGCTTCTTTACTGAGAATTTTGGAGAGAAATGATGCAAGAACTGCACGCAAAAAAAGTTCCACTGCGCTCGCCATCACAAGTGATGAAACTTTCACGAATGGGATCAGCCCACGCACATCGTCTGTCCTTTATGCGGATTCTAATGCGGCGGATGCAGCGTGAAAACTGGCGTATTGAGGCCACTGAATTTGTGATTGATGGTAACGGTGTTGGCCACGCAGTTTATACTGCGCACACACCAAATCGAACCTATTCTTTAGTGGCATTTTCTCATGATTTACCTGCTGAATTACGCTCAGATCGCGTGATTGCAGAGGCATGGGATTGCACATTTACTCTCTTTGATGGCATTCCCACGCCAGAGGATGTGAAAAGACTGTCACAAAATGTACCTCATCAAGAGGCAGGGCGGATTAGCAAAAGTGAATTATCTTTAAGCCGTGCCAATCGGTCAGTTCGGTTATGGGCTCATGTAGTAGAGCGTTTGGCGAATGGTCTGCAACCAGATCCACAAATGATCAATGATGTTGGATATCTGATGCGCACAACGGCGGTTTACGGATCTGGCAAATTTGGTGCAGCGGACCGCCAAGACATTGCCGATCGCGCTGAATTCGCCGCACCTTTTCAATCAGAAATGTTGTCGGTTTATCTAACCCGGACTTTCGTAATGGATCTTGTGGAACATATCGCCCGTGCCAAAGGAGGTGAGAAGGCCGTTGTACTTGATCCCGTCATGCGCAGACAGTTTGGCATTGGCAACTCCACTGGTCTTGGAATGGCGCCATTCATTCTGAACCACCCAATTCTGCTAAACAATTGGGTGGCCAGCAAAGAAGAAGCCCTGTCACGAGTGCGCACGCTGTCAAAATTCAACGCAACAGACCAACAACGGTTTACTAACCTCGTTATTCGCGCAGACCTCAACTGGCAACTTTGGCATTCGGAACACCCACTTCAGTTAGAAAAACTTGCCGCTTTGCGCATGGACTTAGACGCGTTACTGGACTTCCTAGCCAGCGGTCCTGCAGTGTCGTGGGATGCAATTTATTGCTGGGCCGAGGGCAACCTGTCCGAAGAGGGATGTGAGCTGGTCGTATCTCTTCTTATTGAAAGCCACCCTGAATTTGTGGATGAGCTCTCTGATTGTATGTCCGCGGATGAGACACTAGACTTTCGGATTAGGGGCGAAGTGAAAGTGGGTGATGTTCTTGCACAGATTGAACAGATTTATGGTTGGGCAAAAAGTCTGAACTGGGAAGAAGAGAACCACAACGCGAGGGTATGGTATGTATCAGAAGAGAAACTAGAACCACGTTTAGGCGAACGCTTCCAAGAGGATGAGATCGCACAATACGAGCAGCCACTCAGCCCGCTGCGCGACGTGTATAGATTAGCAGCATGCCTTGAGAATGAGAATGAAAACGGTACAATTGCTGAAGTCTTGCTCACTCATCCCGAACATCGCCATGCCGCGCGTCGTGTTCAAATCGCTGCTAAATACCCCTATGCAGAAATCCGTGACAATACTATTTGTGCAGAAATGTTGCCAATCGACATGCTGCGCTTCAAACTTTCGTTCTTTGGAGCCAAACACTTTGATCCAAGATCTGATCGTTGGGTACGAATAAACATGTTTGCAGGCGCTCCCTACCCCCAAGATTTGGTGGACACGGCAGACGATTGGTTTTTTCCTCCGTTGCCATCGTGATACCTTCCCTGAGCGAAATCTTCACCACGGCGCGCAAGGCTGCAAAAGGTGCGAACTACAGTTGGGGCCTGGCGGATGAAGTTGGTCGCGCCACAGCCTGGCTATGGGAACACGGGATTGATAGCATTACACCTTTAGCAGCATTGCTTGACCATGGAACGCCAAACAGTTGCCCCGTACGGATTGGTACGCGCCTATGCGATACACCACCGAATTCAATGCAATCTGCAGAATGTGTACAAAGCCCAATATTTTTGCTGTTTTTTGCTGCAGAACTTGGAAAAATCACAGAAACCACTGTAAAATTAACAATTGGTAAAGCGGTCTATTTTGCGACACCAAA
>DLZA01000358.1 GCA_003447515.1 Paracoccaceae bacterium | reverse complement strand
GGATGCAACAGGAGATGAACACCTCCTCGGTCCGCCATCTGCTTCCCCAGATAGCATAGCTTCCCATAATATCCTGAATTACTCCGTTGTTTCAGTACGATACAGGTAGGCGTTTTTCCTGATGTTTAGACGTCTTCCCACGGTAACTCACTTGCCAAGTCAGGTTTCCTGCCTCTGCAGTCATTAGCGGCAGTGCGTTCAAAAGTCAGCTCTGCGGGACAAATCTGCCGTTATTGATTCACGCTGAAAGGTCCGCTAGGAGTTGTCGGGGAAGATGTCATCATATGCGCATAGCAGGGACATCAGCGGGGTCTAAACGCAGCTCAATTAATAATGGACCAGTACGGTTTCCAACAGCCTGCAAGGCCGTTTCAAGTTGTTCACTTGAGCGCACTTCAAACCCTTGCCCACCAAGTGACTTAGCGATTTCGGCGAAGGATGGCCACGAGAACTCCGTCAAACTTGGGTCCATCTTGCGGTCGACAAACTGGATATGCTCTGCCCCATAAGCGGAGTCGTTCGCGATAATTACAATCAAATCAAGCCCAAGGCGCACAGCCGTGTTGAACTCGTTAATGCCGCCCATCATAAAACCGCCATCACCGCTAAACAGGACAACGGGCTGATCTGGGGCCGCAACGGCAGCACCTATAGCCGTTTGCAGGCCTAGCCCGATTGCGCCGAAGCCTACGGTACCAACAAAACTATGCGGATTGGGAACGGAGATGCGGCACCAGACCTCAGTCATAAAACGCCCCCCATCGGTGACCAAAACGCGGTCCTTGGGTAAGGCATCTTCTAGCTGTTCAAGTGTATCCACGTAGTTGACGAAGCCCTCTGATGCTTTATCTGTCCCTGCGACATGTGCCGTGAGCGTGGTGGTATCCAGTTCACGGGTAAACCCGCTTGCTGGAATTTCGGCCTCATTCAGCCAGAACAGTATGGTCTCAGCAGTCAATGCCGCGTCTGCGACAAGGGCCGCGTCAGGATGCAAGCCGCCGCCAATCGCATTTGGATCAACGTCAATTTGAATGATCCGTTTATCCTTCATCAGCTTGCCACGGTCCGTGGTAAAGTCATGTAACGCAGTGCCAAAGCAGACTATGCAATCAGATTGGGCGATCAAATCATAAGCTGCGGGCGTGGAAAGTGTGCCAAAGATATCGATGTTGTAAGGATGTTCGTTGAATAGACCTTTGGCACGCAATGTGGTTGAAAGCGGTGCCTCTAACATGTCTGCTAAGCGCACCAATTCGTCACGCGCGTGGATTGCCCCACCGCCGGCTAAGATCAGAGGACGGCGGGCCGAGGCGATCATGCCAATCGCATTGTCGAGGGTATCACCCTCAGCGACCCCGCCGGGTTTTGTGAAGACATCAAGGATCTTCTTGGCATAGTCAGTTTCCTGCCACATGAAATCAGCGGGGATGTTCAAGACGATCGGACGCCGTTCAACCCGAGCTCGGTAGAACGCCTGCGCCACATCTTCCGTCACTGTCGTAGGCGAGCGAAGCTGAACGAACCCCGCGCCTGTCACTTTCACAAGTTCACGTTGATCGATACTCTGAAGGTGGCGCGGATTAGCGACGGGTGTGTCGCCGGCCAGAATAACCATTGGCGTGTGCATTCTGTTGGCCTCAACGAGCGTGGTCACACAATTGGTAAGACCTGGCCCGTGCGTTACGGTTGCAACACCGACATTTCCCGAGACATGGGCATAGCCCGCCGCCATCAAAATCGTGCTTCCCTCATGGGTTGCGGGAATGAAATTGCCACCACATTCACGCACAAAACTGTCGATCATGAAAAGGTTTGCATCCCCCATCAGCCCGAACATTTTCGTCGCTCCATGATCTTTGGTAGCACATGCTATGGATTGATAGACATAGTTAACAGGGCTCATCGGGGTAATCTTTCTTCAATGCGCAAACTTGGATTGTTTAAGGATAGTAATCTCAAACATGAAGAAAAAGTTTTCCAAATTGATTCAATATCGATATTAATGGATAAGTTATTTCCATAATTACTAAAAAGTAGGTAAATTTTTGCTAGGTCCATTTGAAAAGTTAATTCTGAAAGAACTTCAGCGCGATGGGCGTGCCAGCACGCAAACACTCTCCGATTCAGTGGGCCTGTCTGCGTCCCCGTGCTGGAGGCGCGTGAAACGCCTCGAAGAAGAAGGCTATATTACCCGTTACGCAGCAATCGTGGATGGTAAAAAACTAGGCCTGCGCGCCCTTGCCCACATTCAAGTTTCCCTCGGTGGCTACGACGCTTCCTCAATTGAAGAATTTCAGAACTTCATCGATACCAATGAGCAAGTGCTGGAATGTTCGTCGATAACTGGCGACTTCGATTACATCCTAAAAGTTGCTGCCACAGACCCCGAAAGCCTAGAGCGGTTCATAATGCACAAGCTTCTTAGGCTGAAGGTTGTAAAGACGACGACAACCACCTTTATCCTGCGGCAAATGAAAGTCTCAGGCGCGTTGCCTGTAGATATCTAGATACGTGCCAAATTTTACATTTGAACATGCATCAGCAATGGTAACTTGGGGCTCAAAGTAGCCCTTCGCTGCAATTTGATTGAATGACTGTTTAACCCAATGCCTAAAGCTGAGCCAAGGGCCGTGGGTATTGGACCACGCACCGTCGACCTATTAATTGGGCTTGACCAGAGCATAAATTTGTAGCGTTTGTGCATTTATGAAATTTTCCAAAAATAGAGATACTCCAGCCGGCCTTGCCTTTGCCATTTCCGCTTATGTTCTTTGGGGATTTTTGCCTCTTTACATTAAGTTAATGGATCATATTCCCGCAACCGAAATTGTGGCGCATCGGATCATTTGGTCTGTCCCAATTGCAGGCTTAGTTTTGGTTAGTATGGGCCGGACTGCGGATCTACGGGCGGCGTTACTTAATCCTCGGATATTGGCCATGGGAGTGCTTACAGCTGCCCTTATATCACTTAATTGGGGTATATATATCTGGGCGATTAGTTCTGGCCACACACTCGATGCCGCTTTAGGCTATTACATCAATCCACTTTTCAGTATTGCACTCGGTGCTGTATTTTTGGGCGAGCGGCCAAGCCGTTTGCAAATGTTTGCCATCGTTTTAGCGATCGCAGCAGTTATTGTATTAACAGTGTCCGCAGGAAAAATTCCATGGGTCGCCATCGGATTATGTGTGAGTTGGGGCTTCTATGCTTTGTGCAAGAGACAGCTGCCAGTAGGACCAAATCAAGGATTTTTTCTTGAAGTTTTAATACTGCTGCTGCCCGCCATGGCATTTGTCACTTGGTTGTTAATAAATCAAAAGAGCCATTTCATCATCTTGAGTTGGTATGACACCTGGCTGTTGATAGGCAGTGGGGCCGTTACAGCTATCCCATTGATGCTATATGCAAATGGAGCAAAACGGTTGCGCTTAACATCAATCGCAATTTTACAATATATTGCTCCAACGATGATGTTTCTTTGTGCAGTATTTGTGTTTGATGAGTCTTTTGATCATGCTCGTATGATTGCTTTCCCAATGATTTGGGCCGCACTTGTGATCTATTCAGCAACTTTAATCGGCCAAATGCGTAGGAAGGTGCTGTAAAACAAATGAGAACAGTGCGAGCCATGGTGGTGCCGGAAACTTCGCCGGTACTGCCCAAAAGTGCACGGGCCAAATCGGTGGTGCCAGACCCTTCAGCCTCTTTGAAAAAGGATTTTTAATAGTGGCGTACAAAAAGTATGGATACTAATTCCCCAAAAAAACTCATTGTGCTGACCCTCGAATGTGGCTCAATTGGTCTAGAAAATTACTGCGGCACTTTGTAAACCCAATAGCTGCGCGAACAGCCATCATTGTTAGAATATTCGATGTCACAGCTATTCCCCAGATGCAAATTACCATCCAAACTTTAAGCGCGACCTCGAATTAGTTCCACGCATTGT
>DLZA01000135.1:7118-7250 GCA_003447515.1 Paracoccaceae bacterium | reverse complement strand
GCTCCATGCAGAATGAAAAAGTCTGTCTATGCCTCACCCACAATTATGTGACACTTTTTCAGATTCGCATTGGACGTTTTCTTTGATCAGTGCTTTGTAAAGCTCCCTGATCCGCATCATCACGGGGCGAGT
>DLZA01000135.1:596-6766 GCA_003447515.1 Paracoccaceae bacterium | reverse complement strand
TCGATTTCAGAAACTGGGGTTTGTGCGCCGAATGTGCCCGTCAAGAAAGCCTCATCGGCACCGTAAGCTTCATAGAGGGAAAAGTTTTTCTCATGGATCGAAATTTTATTGGCGTGGCACAAATCTATGACCTTTTGACGGGTAACGCCGTTCATACAATAATCGCCAGTTGAGGTCCAAACTTCGCCTCTGCGGACGATGAAAAAATTGCAGGCGTTGGTGGTATTTACGAAGCCATTTGGGTCAAGCATCAACGCCTCGTCAGCTCCCGCTTGTTCAGCCTGAAGGCATGCTATAACGCAGTTGAGCTTAGAGTGGCTGTTGAATTTTGGATCCTGGCTTGTTGGCAAACCGCGCACTTGCGGAACTGAAGCCAAACGAATGCCTTCACCTTGCACGGTTTCAGACGGCTTGGAATGCTCGACTATCGCGACCACTGTCGGCCCCGAGCGGCTTAGTTTTGGGTGCTGAAACGGTTTTGCCTTGCGACCACGGGTAATCATAAGGCGGCAATGCGCATCCGTGGTCATGCCGTTGGCTTCTGCAGTCTTATTAAGCAACGCTCTGACGTCTTCTGCTGTCAGGCCGGAATCCAGCGAAACCGCTTTCAGCGAATTGAATAACCGGTCCATGTGTTCTTCAAAGAACGTCCAGACTCCATTGTAAAGGCGCATGCCTTCCCACATGCCATCACCCAGCATAAAACCGCTGTCATAGACAGAGACTTTGGCCTCGTTTCGATGCACAAGTTCGCCATTTAGCCAGATTAGTATATCTTCGTTGCGCACATCCTCTTGCGCGTCATGGGTCGATGTGTTTTCGATCATTGTTAGGAAACCTCCAGGCTCGCATAAACTTGATCCAAGCCCTTTTGCATGTGATTCTCAATGTGAACCAAAGCCGCTGCAAGATTATCATCTTGGGCAAGCTTTAAGTAAGTGTCATTGGCGTCCATAAACACTCCACATACACCATGCTGACGATTGTGAATGGACATATAAATTCGCACCAAGGGCGATAGTTTCCGCCAATGCGATTGCAAAAGACTATGGTCGCTCAGCTCGTAAATCCAGCTGTGAAAATGGATTTCGCCGTTTACAGCCGCACTGATATCTTGCGCATTTCTCGATTGCTCAAGGTAATCAAAGCGCGTTCGCAGATCTTCTAGCGCCGCATCTGTCTTTTTCTCCCACGCCTCTTCAAAGGCAAACCTTTCAAGTGTTGTGCGCATGGAATAGAGCTCTTCTAATTCCCGCAGAGAAATCGACCGCACCCGTAGACCTTTGTAAGTCTTTTTGATTAATAAACCTTCTTCTGTCAGTTGTAGAATGGCTTCGCGCAGGGGGCCGCGGCTAACTTTTAGCCGCTGGGAGAGGTCGGTTTCGGTCAGGCGTTCACCCGGTGACAATTTGCCAGCCATAATCTGGTCGCGCAACATGTCGCGAACCTGTCCGCTTAAAGTCAAAGGGCGAATTTCAGACAAGATCATGTGCGCTCCTATGTTGGCATGGGGCGGTGTTATCCGCCCCATCTTTGATTATCGCATGAAGATCTGTTCACGCTGGATTGGTGGGCTGTCTGCCGGATTCACGCCAAATTCGGTCAGGAACTCGTCGTACCAAGCCTGAGTACGACCAGTTTCATACCAGTAATGGCTAACCGTATTAAGCCAGTCGCGGAATGTTTTATCATCCTCACGTCGTACACCGATATTGACCGGGGCCGTAAAGGCAGGTGTTGGCACGGAAATGACGCCTGAGCCCAATTTCTGGCGGGCCGACAGAAGCGGTGGTAGCATCAATGAAACGGCATCTACACGGCCTGACTGGAAGGCGGCAATTGATGCCGCATTGTCTGGAAAGCGCTGAATGTCGGCATCAGGTGCCATACGGGTCAAAAATTGGTCCATCGAAGTCGCCTGTGGCACCGAAAGACTCGTGTCAGCGTTGTTCAGGCCGTCCCATGTCGAGGCATCAAAGCCATCCTTAGCCAAAACAGCCTGTGAAATATAGCCGATTGGGTTGGTGGTGAAGTCAATCACCCGGGCACGGGATGCTGTCGGCGACAGGAAATACATCAGGTCAATTTTGTCCGCCTGAAGGGCTGCGATTGAAGTGCCCCAGGTGACTTCTACGGCCTCAAGCTCAACTTCCAGCGCCGCTGCCATCTGCTCCCCCAAGGCAATTCCCAAGCCGCCAGTCCATTCACCGGAACTGATATCCTTGGTAAACCAAGGTGGAGCCTGCGTGACCCCGATCCGAAGCGTGCCCCGGTCCTGAATAGCCTCCCAAGTGGATTGCGCATGCGCCACTACACTGGAAAGCGCAAAAACAGCCGTAGCCGCCAATGCGCCGGTGAACATCTTAAGTAGCTTCATTATTTCTCTCCTTTTAGGGTTGGTCAGTTTGGTAGTTTGAAAAGTGAATGCCCTGCGAGGAAATCTCGGACGCGTTGCGTTTCGGGTGTCTGGAGTACAAATTGCGGCGCGCCTTGTTCAAGGATCAGGCCATCGTGCAGGAAACAAACTTTATTAGCGACATGATAGGCAAAGCCAATCTCATGCGTAACGCAAACCATGGTCATGCCATCTTCAGCTAACTGCAGCATGGTTTTCAAGACTTCACCGACAAGTTCGGGGTCAAGGGCTGAGGTCACCTCGTCAAAAAGCATCACCTCGGGATCCATTGCGAGTGCGCGGGCGATAGCCACACGCTGTTTCTGGCCACCCGAAAGGCGTGCGGGGTATTCTTCAGCTTTCATTTCAAGACCAACGCGTAACAGTTGCGTCATCGCCTTGTCTTTAGCTTCGGCTTTTGACCGACCTAACACTATGGTCTGCCCCTCCATCACGTTTTCCAATACCGTCATATGTGGGAACAGATTGAAGTGCTGAAAGACCATTCCGATGCGCGTGCGCAGTTTACATAAGTCCGCTTCGTGATAGCGCATCCGCCCGCCTTGCTCGGTGCCGATTAAATCGCCGTTCAAGCGGATCTGGCCCGCGGTCGGTTCTTCCATGAAGTTGATGCACCGCAATAGTGTGCTTTTGCCAGAGCCGCTGGAACCTAAAAGCACGACCGCTTCACCCTCAGCGACATCAAGGTCAATACCCTTAAGGACTTCGAGGTCACTAAAGCTTTTCCGAAGCCCACGAATTTCCACGGCATTTGTCATGCATCACTCTTCCCAAACCGGCGTTCAAGCATATATGTCAGTTGCACCAAAGGCAGCAGGACTATAAAAAACATCAGGGCCACAACGGTGTAAGCTTCGATTGGATTGTATTCATAGGATGCGATCAACTTAGCCTGTTGTAACGTTTCGGGATAAGCGACGACCGATGCCAGCGTTGACATTTTAAAAACTTCAATCCCGCGAGATGTCAGCGGTGGCAGCATTCGCTTTAACGCTTGCGGCAGGATCACGCGGCGCATGGATTGGGCGTAAGACATGCCGATCGCCTTCCCCGCCTCCCACTGTTCGCGTTCAATAGACTGGATTCCACCGCGAAAAACCTCAGCCGAAAAAGCGATTGTATTGAGTGTGATCCCCAAAACTGCAGCCATCATGGGCGAAACCTCGATGCCCGTAACTACTGGAAGGGCGAAGAAAAACCAGATGATTTGGACCAGCACAGGTGTGTTGCGGAAAACCTCAACATACAGCATCGCCGGGTAGCTAATCCAACGGGTCTTGGAATAGCGCAGCATACCCATAAACAGGCCACCACCTAGGCCCAAGGTGCTGCAGATAATGAAAAGTTTAAATGTGGCCCAAAGCCCCATGGCGAGCACGTTCCAATAGACAAAAACAGAGGCAAAATCCCAATTGTAATCCATGGCTACCTCAACGTCCCTTCACCGGTTTTTGCCAGGCGGTATTCCAGACGAATGGTAAGCTGCGAAAATGTCAGGATTAGGAAAAAATACATGATCGCAACAACTGTGTAGACTTCAAGCGGACGAAAGTTCTTTGAAGCCAACTCATTGGCTTGAAACATCAGATCAGCATAAGAAACGGTAGAAATCAATGTCGTTGTCTTCAAAAGCTCGATCGAACGTTCTGCGAAAGCTGGTATCATACGCTTTACTGCCTGAGGCAGAATGATACGCGTTAGGCTCGACTTGCGCGTCATCCCGATCGCCTTAGCGGCCTCCCATTGCCCTTTGTCGATAGAGTTTATCCCTCCGCGAAAAATCTCCGCAAAGAAAGCGGAAGATTGGATTGAGAATGTCAGAACTGAGGCCACAAAAGGGGTCATCTGCACACTGATCAAAATCGGTAATGCGAAAAAAAACCAGAAGAGCTGGACCAGCGGCGGCGTTGTGCGGAAAAATTCGATGATAAAAGAGCAGAGCTGGCTGAGAACTAGGATCCGCGACATTCGCCCTAGTGCAAGGCCCAAACCAAGCGGAACACCAAAGACCAGCGCCAAAAAAAAGACCTGTATTGTGTTCCATAAGCCCAACAACAGCAGATCCATATCCGCTAGAGTCGCAACAAAATCCCACTCGTACAATAATCTCTCCCTAACTATCTCTACCACCATTGACGCCAAATTAAAAATTGTCAACAATTAGCAAACGGAGAACTTGGGATGGAAAAACCAAATATTGTTTTTGTTATGGCGGATCAGTTGACCGCCAAGGCGCTGCCTTTCTATGGACACGCAGTAGTCAAAGCACCCACGCTGTCGCGACTGGCGGAAGAGGGGGTTGTCTTTGAAAACGCCTATTGCAATTCGCCCCTTTGCGGCCCCTCCCGCACATCTATGATGACAGGGCTGCTGCCGTCCAAGACAGGGGGCTATGATAATGCCCATGATTTTTCCTCCGCTCTTCCAACATTTGCCCACTACATGCGACTCGGCGGGTATCTCACCTGTCTTTCGGGCAAGATGCATTTTACCGGGCCAGACCAACTACACGGATACGAGGAACGTCTGACTACTGACATTTATCCCTCTGATTTTGGATGGACTCCAAACTGGGATGAACCTGAGGGAAAAGTCACCTTTCAGGACATGACCAATGTTCTCGAAACCGGCCCATGCCTAAGGTCCTTGCAAATCGACTATGACGACGACGTGGCGACGAAAGCCTGTGGTTGGCTATACGACAGGGCGCGCGCCGAAAGCAAACAGCCCTTCATGCTGACTGTGTCTTTTACATCTCCCCACGACCCTTATGTCGCACGGCCCGAATATTGGGACCTTTACACGGATGACGAGATTGATCTCCCCGCAGTACCACCAATTCCTGCAAACAAAATGGACGCGCATAGCAAAAGGATCCACGCCCATTATTCGATTGGTAAAGCCGACATAAACGATAACGTCATTCGCAGAGCACGCCATGGATATTATGCATCCATCGAATATATCGACGCCAAGGTCGCGGCTTTAATGCAGGTACTCGAGGAAACCGGGCTGTCAGAGACCACGATCGTGGTCTTTACCTCAGACCACGGCGACATGATGGGTGAGCGCGGACTGCATTATAAAAAGACATTTTTTGAATGGTCCGCGCGGGTTCCATTAATCTTTTGGGCAGGTGATCGGCTCAATCCACATCGCGTAATTGAGACGGTATCACTGTTGGATATACTGCCGACGTTCGCAGACCTTGCGGGCACCTGGAACGATGTGATCGAGGCCGATGGGACCTCTTTGATACCTTTGCTTGATGGCAAAACCATAGAACCGCGCACAGTTCCCGGTGAGCTTTTATCAGAAGGTATCTTTGAACCCACGTTCATGCTGCTTCGCGGGCGGGTCAAGTTGTTTTATAGCGAGGTTGATCCCCCCCTTCTGTTTGATCTTGTTTCAGACCCTGATGAGCTTGCCGATGTTTCGCATAATCCGGCTTACGCCGAAACTCTTGACGCCATGCTGTCAGAGGCCCGAGCGTTATGGGATGCAAAGGCCTTGAGAGACTGCATAATCAAAGACCAAAACCGGCGACGTTTGATTAATCGCAGTCACAAGATTGGATCCTCTCCGGTTTGGGACTATCAACCATATAAAGATGCATCCAAGCAATACGTCCGCGCTGGAAAGTGGACTACAGAGGTCGAGGCCAAAGCTCATCTGGATAAACCCAGGAGTCGCGACTAAAAGATCCACTTAGACTGTTTATCCGTTGTGATTATTTCGACGAAAGCCATTCAGG
>DLZA01000135.1:0-219 GCA_003447515.1 Paracoccaceae bacterium | reverse complement strand
ATCTCTCAGGCCGCCAAAACGCACGGTTCGTCCGCAAAGCCCGGGCGCATAATGCGCGTATTTTCCCGAGTTTGTCATAAGATTGCGCGCAGTCAGTGGAAAAATGGGCTCTGTGATTGAGCACCAGCAGAGGTCTGGAATGACCTTTACGCCGCAAGCCTCCAGTTCTCTGACCAAACCGGCATCCTTCGCTTGTTGCAGGATACTCCGCCCAAGGGC
>DLZA01000160.1:879-3927 GCA_003447515.1 Paracoccaceae bacterium | reverse complement strand
GCCACAGTTGGCAAAAGGACCGGCACAACGATCAACACGATCGGCACCCACTCTAGCGGCCACCCAAGAACAAAGATCAGCGCCATCACCATCAAAAGGATCAGGTATGGTGACATATCCAGCCCCAAAAGCAGCTCTGTCATCATCTTGGGGGTTCCAAGGCTTGAGAATTCAGCCCCAAAGAAGTTTGAAGCAGCCACGAGGAACATGATCAAAACGGTGATTTCTAAAGCTTTGATCATGCAATCAAAGAAACCAGGGAACGTAAATTTGCGATACCCGATGGACAAAAGGATTGCCCCAAATGTGCCCATTGCCGCGGCTTCTGCTGGCGTTGCAAAGCCCAATAGGATGGAACCCAAAGCAAAAGAGATCAAAATCGTTGGTGGCATCAGGCCGGCAAAGAATTCATCCCACAGGTCTGAGAATTCAAAACGCCCATCGGCGTCGCTTCGATAAATGGACGAGGCCAAGACCCCTAGCAGGATCGTAAAGGCAAATAAGACGACGGAAACAGTTGGGAAGCCTTCGGCCCAACTCGCCAGGACCATGTAGCCATGGAACAAAATTGCCAAAGGAAGCGCAATGCGCAGAACCGTTAGATTGCGATAGGCGCGATAGGCAAATAGCAAAACAGATCCCAACACAATCAATCCACCAAATGGAACAACGCCGCCAAAGGCCCCACTAATACCAAGGCCAAAGATACGACAAATGGTTAGAACACCCAAAGATATGAGGGCAACTTCAGCACCATAGAAATCAGAGGTTTCCGGTTGGTCTTCATCTGACAGAATGGGTCCAAGGTCTGGATCTAGCCAACACCGTCCCAAAGTGTAGACAAGGTACAAGGTCGCCAGTAGAGCACCGGGGATAAACGCCCCGCGGAATAGATCCAGTGTAGATACTTCTAGGACAGGGCCCATAACAATCAACATGATGGATGGTGGGATCAAAATACCCAACGTGCCACCCGCTGTAATAGTACCGGCCGCAAGTTGAACGTTATAGCCCGAGCGGTTCATCGTTGCCCCCGCCATAATACCCAACAAAGTAACGGAGGCCCCCACAATACCCGTGGCTGCCGCAAAGATTGTGGCGACGATCAACACGGCGATATAAAGTGCGCCGCGCACACGGGACATGATCATCTGGATAGATGCGAACAAACGCTCCATTAGACCAGCGGCCTCCATGACGATACCCATCAAGATGAAAAGAGGAACCGCCATAAGTTGGTCGTTCAGCATTGTTGAGTTTGTGTTCAGCGTCATCAAAAGTGTTGTGAGTTTGAAGTTGGATCCCCAAATACCAAACACAAAGGCCAAAAAAATCAACGTGAACGAAATTGGAAAGCCGATAAAGATCACAAAGATCATCGCCGCCAACATTATCAAACCAATCGTGGGTTTTGATAGGTCCGGACGCGCAGACATGATGTCACTAAACCATTCACCACCTGGTGTCGCATCTGGATAGAAAACAGCCATGACCAGCCAAAACAAGGCGATAAAATACGCGGGCATCGCCATGACGAAATAGCGTTCACGCTCTTTGCCCATTTTGTGAAGGGCGCGGAAAAGTTCAGGAAACCCTTGAAGTAAGAGAAGTAGTCCCCCAACGGGCATTGCCAAGCGCGCTGGCCATAAAACTGGCTGCCATGTACTATCAAACGCGGTTTCGCTAGTTTTGTATGCAACTTCCCAAAATTGAACAGCAATGATGGTAAAGAAGATCATAGATGGTATGAAAAATGCCATATAAAGCATTGCATCCACCGTAGCCTGGGTTTTATCAGACCAGTTCCGATATAAGAAATCAGCCCGAATATGGACGCCACGCATAAGACCATAACCCGCAGCACCCATGAACAAAACACCTGAAATCATACGGCTGATGTCATAGGCAAACATGGTCGGCCCGAGACCTAATG
This sequence comes from Paracoccaceae bacterium, assembly GCA_003447515.1. Lineage (GTDB taxonomy): Bacteria > Pseudomonadota > Alphaproteobacteria > Rhodobacterales > Rhodobacteraceae > Amylibacter. The sequence goes on along the minus strand of DLZA01000160.1, from coordinate 1,994 downwards.
CACGGGCTGCGTCGTCCCAGCCATGGCTTGCCATAATGCCGAAGACGTTGCGAGAAAACACTTCGATTACAACAACGCCGATCAACGGAACCATTAACAGGCACAAGATTTTACCTGCCCAGTCGTTGATCAGATCAATCCACCTCGTAATGGGGCGCTGCCACGGCGTCATATCTTCGGGTGTTTCCCCCGGTTTTTCTGTCCGCCGCTCTGCGATCAACTCGTCCGCGATTTCTAAATCGTCGGGTACAACCTCTTCAGCCATGCCCCGTTCTCCCTTCCTGTGCTCTCTCTATTTAAAGGGAGCGTTCTTTTTTTGGAAAAAGCCTGACGCTCTTTCCAAAAAAAGACAACGCTTGGGGCCCCGAAGGGCCCCGCACATTATCATTAAAACATTACTCCAAAGTGTCGGCGTGGGCTTTACCCAAACCCGCGTTTGACGTCTGCGCACCAGCCCAGAATGGAACTACGATGTCAGCAAAGTCTTGTTGTGACTGCCATACTTCTGCGAAGAATTCATTGTCTTCAGCTGCTGCTTTAAGAAGCTTTTTCGCCGCCGCCATGTATTCTGTGAAGTAGTCTGCAGGTGTATCTTCCAAGATAACGCCGTGGTTCGCTGTCAAATCTTTCAGAGCTTTACCGTTTTCATAGATACGGTAAGACAATGACTTAGACAAAGATGCATTTGCTGCAACTTCCAAGGCTTTCTTTTCAATCGCTGATAGGCCTTCGTATACATCGCCATTGACGTATAGGTCAGCGTTCACAACAACCTGATGCAAACCTTGCAGGTAATAGTGCTTAAGTACTTTTTGGAATCCAAAGACTGAGTCAGGCTTAGGGCAGCACCACTCAGCCGCGTCGATCGTACCTTTTTCAAGGGCGGGGAGGATGTCTCCACCACCCATAGCAACAGCAGCGACACCAATTTCATTGTATGCAGCGCCAACCATACCTGGAGGGGCACGGAAGCGTAGTTTACGGAAGTCATCCATTGAAGCGATTGGCTCTGGGAACCAACCTAAGGCTTCTGGGCCAACTGGCTGAAGCATAAAGCCTTTTACGTTGACGCCCATTTCGCCCCATAGACGGTCGTAAAGTTCTTTACCACCACC
>DLZA01000160.1:0-568 GCA_003447515.1 Paracoccaceae bacterium | reverse complement strand
TTCTTTACCACCACCATATTGGAACCATGATAGGAACGCGATGTTGTCTAGACCGACACCCGCACCGGCAATCGGAGCACCGAATAGGTTTGCTGCTGGGTGCTTGCCGCCCCAATAGTGAGTCCACGCAAAGCCACCTTCAACAAGGCCCGCATCAACGGCATCGATGATGTCGCGTGGTCCGACAACGGCACCTGCTGGCAAAATTTCAATTGTCAATGAGCCGCCTGTTAGTTCTGCAACGTCTGCTGCAAAGCTTTCAACCATACGTACTTCGTCTGATGAGTTCGCAAGCACCGACTGAACACGAATAACAGTGTCAGCCATAGTAGTCGACGCTATCATCGCGGCGCCAACACCAATTGCAGCAGCGCTAATTTTAAGTTTTTTAAGGTCAAACATCATATTTATCTCCCTTGTGTTTTGCCCTCTTATCCATCAAAAATCTAACGCTGAAGGCACAACCGTTAAATTTTCGCTTTTTTGACCCCATCCAAAAGTGGAGGGGTTTAAATTCTTATATAAGAATTCTCACTGTGTTATAACTGAATGACTCTCGTGGGTCAAT
>DLZA01000190.1 GCA_003447515.1 Paracoccaceae bacterium | reverse complement strand
GGTGCGCGCGAAACGTTCATCGTTTCGGGTGGCCAAGCCGCAATTGCGCTTATCTATCTTGCCTATTGTCAGGCCGGCAGTCATGCTTTGGTGCCCCATTCAGCCTATGGACCCAACAAGGCAATGGCCGAAGGGTTAATGCGCGGACTGAACGTCGAGGTTGAACCCTACGATCCTATGATTGGCGCTGGCATCTCTGATCTGATCCGCGAAAACACCGCCCTTATCTGGTGCGAAAGCCCAGGCTCGGTTACGATGGAAATCCAAGATGTTCCGGCCATCGTTAAAGTAGCCCATGCCAAGCATGTCGCGGTGGCTTTAGACAACACCTATGCCGCGGGAGTTATGTTTGATGCCTTCGCCCACGGTGTCGATGTGAGTATGCAAGCGCTCACGAAGTATGTGGGAGGACATAGCGATCTTTTGCTTGGTTCGGTGTCCGTTCGCGATGATATGGCTTATACAAAACTTGGACCCATCTACCAGCAACTGGGCCTTGCCGTGTCACCGGATGACTGCAGTTTGGCCCTGCGCGGATTACAAACACTGGCAGTGCGATTAGAAGCTTTGGAAAAAGCCACTTTACTTGTCGCAAATTGGTTAACGAACCATCCACAGATAGATGAAGTTTATCATCCTGCGCTGCCATCTTGTCCCGGACATGACATTTGGGCGCGGGATTTCAAAGGGTCCACAAGTGTCTTTTCGTTTACGTTCAACGATACCGTAAGTGCTACTAAAGTTGTCGATTTCATCAACGCACTTCGTGTATTCAAAATTGGAATGAGCTGGGGTGGCATAAACAGCCTAGCTATTGTCTACCCTAATCTCCAACGCCCTGACCAAGACTTTGGTGGTCGTATTGTACGCCTCAACATCGGGCTTGAAGCGCCAAACGACTTAATTGCTGACTTGGATCAAGCTACGAAAGCATTATGAAACCCAGAGGCATCGAATAAGCTAACAAAATCCCAGTTTTTGAAAGGCACAAATGCAAGGCCTGAGTTATCGAAATATAGCAAACTGTTGGGGCATAGCACCCAAGCTAAATATATTAATACGTAATTCTCAGAATGTGGGAACAAAAGGCGTATACTCTATAGCCCTAGATCATTAAATAGCCCCTTATGAAAAATGGTGCTTTATCGATTCTCCCTCTCGCTGTTGGTGTAGCCGTTTATGGTTTTGCATTTGGCCTATTGGCTGCTCAAGTCGGTTTTCCGTGGTGGGGCGTTGCCTTGATGAGTAGCTTTGTCCATGCTGGATCATCCCAGATTGTCGCGGTTGAGCAATTTTCTGGCACCTCTGCAGTTATCGGCGCAGCTCTCGCAGGCGCTGCTCTGAACCTTCGTTATATTGGGATAATTGCTTCACTTTCTGAGGTTCTGAGTGGACTATCTTTACTAATGAAACTGCTAGCCATCCATGTTACGGGGGATGAAAACTGGGCGTTGACCATGGCAGAACGGGCTAAGAACCCGGAGGCTGGAGTTAGCTTTTTAATCGGTTCTGGCCTTGTGGTGATCACCGTTTGGACCACTTCAACAACGCTTGGTGCGGTTGCAGGTTCATCACTGCCGAACCTTGAACAGTTTGGCTTGGGTTTTGCATTTACCGCGGCCTTCATTGCAATGGCACGAGGGTTGTGGCGCGGCAATTCAAATCTCGTTCCATGGGTCGCCGTTTTCGCTGTCACAATTTGCGCTGTCACATTGGGTGCACCAAAGGCCTATGCAATAGTTGCGGGGGTCATTTGTGGTCTCGCTGTTCTGCATTTCGTTAAAAATAAAAAAAGGATCAGACTATGACATTTCCATATTGGATGTTGATCGTTGTTCTTGCTGTCGCTGCATTTTCTATTAGGGTGCTGGGGCTTTTCGCTGGTGACGCTATTAAGTCGTCTAGATTCGCTTGGATGCTGGATGATTTACCCGGTCTTATTATCGTTTCTCTCGTGGCATCATCGCTTACGGGGCAATCGATTGGAACATGGATCGCCGCTGCCGCTGCGTTGGCCGTAGCATATTTTAGCAACCATGTGATCCTGACCATGTGTGTCGGTGTTGTCGCATATGGTAGTTTAGCCTGGTTAGGCTTTTAGGATTAAAAAGTGGACACACGGTCCATTAACAAAAACAGAATAATATTCGTATGTTGCTTTGAAAGTTGGTGCCCGGGGGCGGATTTGAACCACCGACACGAGGATTTTCAGTCCACTGCTCTACCCCTGAGCTACCCGGGCNNCAAAATATCCAACCTGTGCTCTTCTTTGTCCGCTGGCCCCCAGCCGCCGTGCAAGATCAGCATCGGTGCGCCAACTGGGTTACCGAGTTCGACGGTATAAAGCGAGAGACCGGTTTTTAATTTTACCATTGATGTTTGTGAGTTAGCAGCGATCTGAGATATCATTCTGGTTTTCCTGAGCAATTTTCAACAAGGTACTATGTTGTTACTACGAAGCTTGCATGTATAGTATCAAATAATCTTGGCGACAGATTACCTCTGCATCGCCACTCCCAGTTGGCGGGACCAGGTGCCTTTGCCGAAAGTAGTCGATGATTATTCAAACTCTTTCAAAGGTACTTGCAGACAAGTTAAGGGAAAATTTAAAATCATAACTGGTTTTAAATCCTCACTGGGTCACACACTGGTCACACACACTTTGACAAAACATGGTTTATCCAGATAGAATCTAGACACAAAGAAACAGGTGTGACCACTGATTTAGGTAACTTTTATTGGGTTTCCGTGGTGCCCGGGGGCGGATTTGAACCACCGACACGAGGATTTTCAGTCCACTGCTCTACCCCTGAGCTACCCGGGCATGGAAAAGCGATATGCTTTAGGTGCGACAGTACTAGGGTGTCACGCCTCTACTGTCCAGAGGGATTTTAGTTAAATTTTTTGGATAAGAAACTTAATTTCTGATCTTCCTTTCTATCGAAGAAATGAACCT
>DLZA01000057.1:5856-9412 GCA_003447515.1 Paracoccaceae bacterium | reverse complement strand
TCTGATTTGACGCGGTCACGATGTTCGTCTGTCATTTGAGACCACTGCGCAATTTCATCAAGGGACCGATAACAGCCAATACAGAGACGCGCTTCCCGGTGGACCACACAAATTTTTACACAAGGACTGTCTATTTCTTTACGTTTCCAAACATCATCCATCAATATTTCCTCTTGATGTGTGTAAACCGATCTAACGCGCCTTGCAGGATGTATCCAGCCGCAACGTGATCGATGACCTTAGCGCGTTTTTCTCGCGAGGTGTCCGCTTCTAAAAGTGCGCGTTCAGCCGCAACTGTAGACAGCCGTTCATCCCAGAGTAAAACAGGCAGATCTCGACGCAAGGCGAAATTGCGCGCAAATGCACGGGTTTTTTGGCAGCGTGGGCCCTCGGTGCCGTTCATATTGCGCGGAAGGCCAAGGATAAGGCCTTTCGCCCGCGTCTCGTCGATTATTACCTCAAGCGCGGTTGCATCAACACTAAATTTGTTGCGTTTGATGGTTTCACGCGGTGTGGCGATGGTCCAGTGTGCGTCACACAGCGCGACTCCAATAGTCTTATCCCCAAAATCGAGACCAAGCAGCGGCACATGTGCTGGGAGGGCCGCTACGAAGTCTGCTGCATTTTCAAACGGTGGGGTCAATTTATGATCTCAGCAGTGCGGGCGGCTTCAGTCAAAAGCGCCATGGCCTCGGGGTTGTCTTTAAAAATTTCTTTGGCGTCATGCCAGACGGTATTGGCACTGCTCCGCTCGCCAATTACACCGTAGCTGCGGATCAACTTTGCCCATTCGGTTGGTGTCCCTCCTTCAGTTGCTAGCCGATTGGAAAGGCTTGCGACCATGTCTCGGATCATGCCTGCGTCGTCTTCAGTGGATAATTCAGTTGTGTCTCGTAAATACTCGATTGATGGGGTAATCAAAGTTTTTGGGCTTAATCGGATGCCAGCGGCACGGGCTACTTGAACAATTTGGGATTGGATCAGCGGTATCCAAGGTGCATCCTCTGGTCCTTCTTCTAGCAGTGTAGACCACATGCGATAGGTCATCTCAGGGCGGCCAGTTTGCGCGAGTAAAAGGCCGGAATAATATCGTGCACGAGGATCGGCTGGGTTTTGGCTTAGCGCTCGAATCAGCTCTGCTTCAGCTTGTGGTGACACGTACCCGCCAGCTGCGAGAATCATTATTTCGCCAGTATCAGTGAAATCTGAATGTTTAGCGGTATCGCCCAGCACGGCCATGAGCTGTTCCTGTGCCATACGCGCTGCAATCATATTTCCAAGGCGGGCTTCGTTGGTAACAAGGAGTCGCAGGCCTGTCGTATCTTTGGGATTACGAGCCACAGCGCTGCGCAATTGCACAATGAGGTTTTCGAAGCCTGGGTCTGCCTTTGAGTCCAGAGCCGGTGCAGTGGCTTCCGCAGTTAGTTGATCAGGACGGGCGTCTCTGATCGCTTTTTGTGCGGCAAGGCGTTTAGCTAGAGGCAAGTCGCGCATTCCTGGCACACCGATCTCGGTGTAGAGCCAAACGGAGCCAATCAGTGCTATACAGACAATGCCTAAAGCGATCCAATTCATTTTGTGCGATGCAGCTGTAGCACCTTGCTCTATCGCCGCGCGTTTGTCGGCTGCGAGCAAGCGGCGTGCTACTTCGTTGTGAGCGCTCTTGGCCTCTTCTTTGTTGATCAAGCCGCGCGCAAGGTCTCTATCTACTTCCACGATTTGATCTTTATAAATACCGATGTCGTGAATTGCAGGCTTAATCGAGTTTTGTTCGCGTCGAACTATAGTCGCGGCCAAGGGAACGCCAGAAATAACAATTAGACATATGACAATTAACCAGAACAAAGGTTTCCTTCCCGCCGATGGGACATGTAACTAATAATATGCCTACCTCACGATCGCAAACCCCAATCCTGTCATTTGGCTGCGACGAATTGAAAGGTAGGCAAATGTCGGGAATCGCTCGCGCGTGGTCGTTTGTTTTGCTACTGATACGCGCAAAACGGGGGATACGAAGAAGACCCATGGTTACTCCCTTCCATTTCTCTGCACAAATTTTTTTGGAGCCCGCCAAATGAGACGTTATTCTGCTTTTGCCATCGCCCGCGAATCCGCTCGTTATCACACTGGGTGGGAGAGAGCGTGGCGTTCGCCTGAGCCGAAGAAGGAATACGAGGTCGTAATCGTTGGTGCTGGTGGTCATGGTTTGGCGACCGCGTTCTATTTGGGAAAGAATTACGGAATTACTAATGTAGCGATTATCGAAAAGGGTTGGCTTGGCGGCGGTAACACGGGGCGAAACACGACGATTATAAGATCGAATTATTTACAAGATCCGTCAGCAGCCTTGTACGAAAAGGCACGCTCTTTGTATGAGACCATGAGCCAAGATTTAAACTTCAACGTAATGTTCTCCCCACGCGGTGTGATCATGTTGGCGCAGACCGAGCATGAAATTCGAGGGTACCAGCGCACAGCGCATGCTAATGCCTTGCAGGGTGTTGAGACTGAGTGGATTGGGCCTCAGAAGGTTAAAGAGCTTTGCCCAATTATAGAACTCAAAGGTCCACGGTTTCCTGTGTTGGGTGGTTTGTGGCAACCGCGCGGTGGGACTGCGCGGCATGATGCAGTAGCTTGGGGTTACGCCCGTGCCTGTTCTGACATGGGCATGGATATCATCCAGAAGTGCGAAGTTACAGGCGTGAAGCAATCTGATGGTCAGGTGACAGGGATTGAAAGTACCAAGGGTTCATTTGGTTGTAAAAAGTTGGGTATTGTTGTGGCAGGGCATTCTTCTGATTTAGCAAATATGGCAGGGTTTCGCTTGCCGATGGAATCAGTGGCTCTGCAAGCATTGGTGTCAGAGCCAATTAAGCCGATCATGGACGTGGTGATCATGGCAAACACTGTACATGGATACCTGTCACAATCCGATAAAGGTGAGATGGTGATCGGTGGTGGGACAGATGCTTTTAACAACTACACTCAACGAGGGAGTTTCCATCATATCGAGGAAACGGTAAGAGCGTTGTCTGAGACCTTTCCAATGATTTCCCGATTGAAAATGCTGCGCCAGTGGGGTGGAATTGTGGATGTGACTGGGGATCGCTCCCCCATAATTGGCAAAACGCCACTGGGCGGCTGTTTCATTAATTGTGGCTGGGGGACAGGCGGATTTAAAGCCATTCCGGGGTCTGGCTGGGCGTTTGCAGAAACGTTGGCGAAAGGTGAGCCGGGGGAACTGGCTGCGCCGTTCGGAATGGAGCGGTTTATCGAAGGCCGGTTCATTGATGAGAGCGTTGCTGCCGGAGTGGCGCACTGATGGAGCTATCCATTTGTCACTTTAGATCAGACAACTATTTTCACACTCATCGATTCTTGGTTGCAAGGTCAATATTTAAAGGAGCTTCGCAATGTTATTATTAACGTGTCCAAATTGCGGGATTGCTGCCGAAGAAACTGAACTAAGTGCTGGGGGTGAGGCCCATCTGCAGCGGTATGGTGCTGGGTCGTCGGACGATGATTTTGAGACCTACATGTTTATGCGCAAGAATGC
>DLZA01000057.1:1125-5453 GCA_003447515.1 Paracoccaceae bacterium | reverse complement strand
TGCACTATGACGCTCGAAGTATTCGGGACATACTCGGCACAGACGTCTGAACCGCCGGAAGATTTAATCAAACATATCAAAACCAAACGACCTGGCTGGGAAGGATTTGTGAAATGAGCACACGGTTGGAAACTGGTGGTCGCTTGATTGACCGCACCCAACAGATGCAATTTAATTGGAACGGACAAAAATTGTTTGGTTTTCAGGGCGATACGTTGGCCTCTGCTTTATTGGCCAATGATCAGGTTTTGGTTGGTCGTTCGTTCAAATATCACCGGCCTCGTGGAATCGTGGCGGCTGGACCAGAAGAGCCCAATGCATTGGTTGCGTTGAACGAGCGGGGCAAATACGAGCCGAACGCAAGGGCAACAACAACAGAATTGTTTAATGGGTTGGATGCGAGATCGCAGAACCACTGGCCGTCATTGGAATTCGATGTGGGTGCCGTCAATAAAATGATGTCGCGGTTTTTCCCTGCTGGATTTTATTACAAAACCTTCATGTCGCCACGTTTTGCGTGGAAGCATTTGTTTGAGCCGATTATTCGTAAAGCGGCGGGCCTTGGGCCTGCACCAAATCCGGAGGATCGTGACGCGGATCGCTATGAATATTTTTATGCTCATTGCGACGTTCTGGTTGTCGGGAGTGGGATCTCAGGCTTGGCGGCTGCGTTGCAAGCAGGTCAATCGGGTGCAAAAGTCCTTTTGCTTGAACAATATGCGGACATTGGCGGGCGCGCGCCAACGGATGGTGTTGTAATTGATGGGATCCCAGCTCAAGATTGGATCGATGTAACTATTAAAGCGCTTCAAAAGATGCCAAACGTGCGCATTCGCACGCGGATGATGGGCGCTGGAATCTACGACCATGGCTACGTTCTGGGCTATGAACGCCTCACGGATCATGCGCCCGAACTTGTAGGGCCGCGACACCGATTATGGCGCATTAGGGCTCGCCGGGTTGTCACTGCGACTGGTGCAATTGAACGACCACTGTCGTTTGCAGGAAATGATATTCCGGGCGTCATGCTGGCAGGGGCTGTTCGTGATTATGTGGTAAACCATGGTGTCTCCGTTGGTGACAGAGTAGTTGTCGCGACGAACAATGATGATGCTTATCGTACGGCGATTGTGTTGAAAGAGGCGGGGATCGATGTGCCTGTGATTATCGACGCGCGACCTGTTGCGGATGGAGCATTGCCAAATAGAGCTCGTGAGATGGGTATGCGAATTGAGACTGGTAAGGCGATTTCCAGTGTTTACGGTGCTAAACGTGTGACCTCGATTGGCATTTGCAGTCAATTGGGCGAGGGTGCCAAGACGGATGAGGTGGTTTGTGATGCGGTGGCGATGTCTGGTGGCTGGTCTCCGGTGGTGCATTTGTGGTCTCATTGTGGTGGTAAACTGACCTGGGACATGGACACGGCGATGTTTCGGCCTGATCCAAACCGGCCGCCGCTTGGTGCGGATGGTGCTGGGTTTGTGATCGCAACAGGAACAGCCAATGGCCACCTAGATGCGAAGACGGCGTTGGCCGATGGGTTTTTGGCAGGAGATGCAGCGGCATTAGCAACTGGGTATAAGTCCCTGCTTAAAGACACGCCAGTCGCTAGCGGTGAGGCCGAGGCACCTATCCTGCCTGTATGGTCAATGCCACAACGTCAGGGCAAAAAGTTGCAAATGAAAACATGGCTTGACTATCAAAATGATGTTAAAGTTTCCGACGTACGTTTGGCGGCACAAGAGGGCTATGAAAGTGTGGAGCATACTAAGCGGTACACTACACTCGGCATGGCAACGGATCAGGGTAAATTAAGTAATATTAATGGGTTAGCAGTCTTAGCTGACAGTTTGAATGCAGAAATCCCACACGTTGGTACAACTACATTCCGCCCGCCATATCACCCGATTTCGATGGGAGCGATTGGTGGTGAGGCGTCGCGCCATTTATTTAAACCGTTGCGCCGGAGCCCGATCCATGAATGGACCGATGCGAACGGTGGATCCTGGGAGCCAGTGGGTGATTGGCGTCGTCCGTATTGTTATCAACACGATGGCGAGAGTGTTACTGACGCGGTACATCGTGAGATAAATCAGACACGCACGAGTGTCTCGATATTGGATGCTTCGACCCTCGGCAAAATTATTGTGAAGGGGCCTGACGCGGGCAAATTTTTGGACATGCTGTACACTAACATGATGAGCAGTTTGAAGGTTGGGCGTTGTCGCTACGGTTTGATGTGTTCTGAAAATGGTTTCTTGTCGGATGACGGTGTTGTGGCGCGTTTGGATGAAGAAACGTTTCTGTGCCATACCACGTCTGGGGGCTCAGACCGTATTCACGCGTGGATGGAAGAATGGTTGCAGACTGAATGGTGGGATTGGGAAGTTTACACTGCGAATGTGACCGAGCAGTATGCCCAGATAGCGCTTGTTGGGCCGAATGCGCGAAAAGTAATTGAGAAGATGGGTGTGGAAGGCATGGATGTATCGGCCGAACATATGCCGTTTATGAGTTTTGCTAATGGCAAGATTGCTGGCATTCAGGCGCGTCCGTTCCGTATTTCATTTTCGGGTGAGCTGTCTTTTGAAATAGCAGTTCCCGCAGCTCAGGGACAGGCATTTTGGGATGCTGCACTTTCGGCGGGGGCTGAATTTGGCATGACGCCTTATGGGACCGAAGCGTTGCACGTTATGCGGGCCGAAAAGGGTTTTATCATGATTGGGGACGAAACTGACGGGACCGTAATCCCGCAGGATTTGAACCTGCATTGGGCGATTTCTAAGAAGAAAGTCGATTTCTTGGGCAAACGTGCTCAAGCCCGCAAGGATATGGTTCGTGAGGATCGTTGGCGTTTGGTTGGGCTGGAAACTGAAGATCCAAACGTTGTGATTCCAGATGGGGCCTATGCTGTGGACGGAACAATGCGGTCGAATGGGGTAAAGCATATGATTGGACGAATTACGTCTACCTATTTCTCGCCCACATTAAAACGCTCTATTGCTATGGCTCTGGTAGAACATGGGCCCGAACGGATGGGAGAGACCATATTGTTTGCCCGTGTGGATGGCACAACTATCAAAGCAAAAATTGTTGACCCAGTATTTCTTGATAAAGAGGGGACCCGTCAAAATGTCTAGTGTAGTTAGCGCAGCGCGTGGCGCAATTTTTGACGGAGCAGTTCATGTTGAGGACGCTGGTGTAAATGGTATGATCACAGTCCGCGGTGATCTATCCTCCTCAAAGATGTTCAAAGCAATTAAATCTGCTGTGGGTCTTGGTATCCCGCGAGCGCGTGGCATCAAGTTTGGCGCAAAAGGTGGTGTCGCATGGATGTCGCCAGATGAATTGATGCTATTTTGCCATTATGCAGATGCGGATGCCGTTGTCGTGAAAATAGAGAAATCGATGAAAGGAGAACATTTCTTGGCTGTAAATGTGTCTGATGCGCGGGCAATGTTTACCCTGACAGGTGAGGGTGTGCGCGAAGTGATTGCTAAGGGAACACCTGCAGATATGTCCGTTGAAGGATTGCAAATTGGTGAAATGCGTCGTTCGCGTCTTGGCCAGATCGCAGTCGCATTCTGGCTAAGAGAAGAGGGAAAGCTGGAGCTAGTTTGTTTCCGTTCTGTGGGACAATTTGTCTTCGAATGGCTTTGTAATGCTGCAGAAAAGGACACGCTTCCTGGTCATTTTTAAGCCTGCATATTTGTGCGACCAAATCATTTTTTTGAAGGGAAAGCCATTGGATGGCTTTTATTTGAAAAGCGTCATTTTATGAGGTCACACTTTCTTTGCGATGCATAAGGTTTCGATAATGTGCCTCCTGCGGGCCCGTTTCTTGTTTCACCTATTGGTATGAACAGGTAAGTAGGGTGTATGAATGATAACCGCCCAGAAATACGCTTTCGCCAGAATAAATCCCCCCAACGTGTACGTCATGGGTTTCCATGGGCATACGACAATGAAATTGTTACGGATCGTCGCACTAAAAAGATTGCGCCAGGGGCAATTGTTGATTTGCTTGACAATGACCGAAATTTTATCTCGCAGGCTGCGTTTCATCCCACCTCAAAAATTATGGCGCGGGTGTTGGAGCGAGATCGTGACGTTGTGATTGACACAAATTGGATTGTGGCCAAGCTAGTCTATGCTTTCGATCATCGGGACCGGTTGTTCAATACGCCGTTCTACCGTCTGATTCACGCAGAGGCAGATGGCATGCCAGGATTGATTGTAGATCGGTATGGTGATGTGTTTGTGGTGCAGCCAAATGCGGCCTGGATCGATGGATTGATGAGCGATTTAACCCAAGCAATTGAAAAAGT
>DLZA01000057.1:0-725 GCA_003447515.1 Paracoccaceae bacterium | reverse complement strand
AACGAGAGTGAAATCCTAAGAGGTTTTGTGGACAGCCCGATCCCAGTCTCTATGAACGGTGCGACCTATATGGCGGATGTTTTGGGTGGACAAAAGACAGGTTTGTTCTTTGACCAGCGGGATAACCATGGCTTTGCTGCAAGTTTGGCGCGGGATGGCGATATGCTCGACGTGTTTAGTCATGTCGGTGGATTTTCACTCGCTGCGCTTGCGGGTGGAGCTGCATCTGCTCTTGCAGTGGACGGATCTGCAGCAGCGTTAGAGTTGGCAGTGCAAGGGGCTGAAGCTTCTGGCTTTTCTGACAATTTTGAGATCCGCAAGGGTGATGCGTTTGAGGAAATGATGGCGCTTGCGGCAGAGACGCGGTCGTTTGATCTGGTTGTCTGTGATCCGCCTGCGTTTGCCCCAACTAAATCTTCGCTGCAGGCGGGTTTACGGGCGTATGAAAAGGTGGCGCGCCTCGGCGCGACGCTGGTGCGTCCCGGTGGCTACTTGGTCCTGTGTTCCTGCTCCCATGCGGCAGATATTTCTAGCTTTCGTAAGGCAAGCCTTTTGGGAATTGGAAAAGGTGGGCGTTCGGGGCAGATTATCCACACCGGGCAGGCCGGGCCTGATCATCCCGTGCACCCACATCTTGCTGAAACAGCATATCTAAAATCGTTGTTTATACATTTAGTATGACCCGTGTGCTAATTGACACTTGTGTTTTATATCCATCGATCCTT
>DLZA01000345.1 GCA_003447515.1 Paracoccaceae bacterium | reverse complement strand
GAGCATTTCACGTGGCGCTTGCATTAAAGCTTGTGGGCAACAGTTGGACTTCTTTCAAGGAAAACGGGTTGGGCCGTAATTGTAAAGACGCGGCCTGGGGCCGTTGCTCCTTTCGTTGAATTTGTATAAACGCCAATCAACCGTATATTTCTTTAGTGGTATTGATCGATGGCTGATCTAAAAAAATTATTTGTGAAAACCTATGGCTGCCAGATGAATGTCTATGACAGTGAACGTATGGTCTCAGCACTTGGTGAACAGGGCTATGTCGAAACGGACACGCCCGATGATGCGGATATGATTCTGCTGAATACTTGTCATATTCGCGAAAAAGCTGCTGAAAAAATCTATTCACAACTTGGTCAGTACCGCCCAATTAAAAACAAAAATCCTGCTTTGAAAATTGGTGTTGCGGGTTGCGTAGCGCAGGCCGAAGGCGAAGAAATTATCAAACGTCAGCCGATGGTGGATTTGGTAGTAGGACCGCAGGCCTATCACCGGTTGCCAGAGATGGAAGCAAAGATTGGTTCGGGTGAATTATTGGTTGATACGGATTTTCCTATTGAAAATAAGTTTGAGCACCTGCCAAAATTGGGCGGCAGTGGCCCCAAGGCGCCTCGTGCGCCCTCTGCTTTTCTGACTGTGCAAGAGGGATGTGACAAGTTCTGCCATTTCTGTGTCGTACCCTACACACGTGGGTCCGAAGTATCTCGGCCGGTAGATCAAATTCTGGCAGAAGCAGAAGACCTGATCAGCCGTGGTGTAGTTGAGATCAACCTATTGGGGCAAAACGTGAATGCTTATCATGGTCTGAAGGATGGTAACGAATGGGGACTGGCGCGTTTAATACGTGAGTTGGCTAAAATAGATGAACTGAAACGTATCCGGTTCACAACGTCTCACCCTAACGACATGGATGATGATTTGATTGCAGCTCATGGTGACTGCAAAAAGCTGATGCCCTACCTTCACTTACCCGTCCAGTCTGGTAGTGACAAAATTCTAAAGGCCATGAACCGTAAACACACATCGGCCGATTATTTGTCCCTAATCGAGAAAATTCGTGCGGTACGACCAGATATCGCTTTGTCAGGCGATTTCATCGTAGGGTTTCCTGGCGAGACCGAGGAGGATTTTCAGGATACGTTAGAGTTATGCCAAAAAGTGCGATATGGACAGGCTTATTCATTTAAATATTCCAAGCGTCCAGGCACACCAGCTGCGGACCGCCTTGAGGTAGACGAGACTGAAAAATCGGACCGGTTGGCCCGATTACAGGTTTTGCTGAGTGAACATCAGATGGACTTTCAACAGTCGATGATTGGTAAGACACTGCCTGTTTTGCTGGAAAAGCCTGGCCGTATGGATGGTCAAATGGTGGGTAAATCAGAATTTTTACATGCGGTTCATATGGACGCTAAACCCAGTTTTGTTGGCAAAATTGTGCAGGCAATTATCCTCCACTCCGAACGAAACTCCCTTTCCGCAAAAATCGTAAGTTGATCCTGGATTATCTTCTCTTTGTTTTTAGCTTATTTTTTATAACCTGAAACTTTTGCCCTTGCGGGTTCGTATTCGTTTCTGCACGGTAAAGTGGACATAAAGTTTCAAGATATAGGAGCGTTCATTGGCGATAACCGGCCCAACGGACACGGCCCCCGAGAAAAGCCTGAATTTCCCTGACAACCGCCTGCTGATTGATCTATGTGGGGCGTTTGATAAAAATCTCACCCATATAGAGTCTGTCCTTGGTGTTCAGATCGTAAGACGTGGTAACGAGCTTTCAATTCTTGGTAATGATGATGAAACCATCCGCGCATCAGAAACCTTGCAAGGGTTGTACCTACGTTTAGAACAAGGCCGTGAAGTGGAGCCCAGTGACGTCGACGCCGCCATTCGCATGGGCAAACCTGCCCGAGGCGCAGCGCGTGCAGCGGGGGAGCAGAAAGAGATGTTCCCAGGCGGTGGTATCGAAATTCGCACCCGCAAGAAAACAGTGGAGCCACGTACCAATACGCAAAAGAACTATGTCAAAAGCCTCTTCAAGAACGAGCTGGTGTTTGGGCTAGGCCCGGCGGGAACTGGAAAAACTTATTTGGCTGTGGCGGCTGGTGTATCGATGTTTATCGAAGGCCACGTAGATCGTATTCTGCTTTCGCGCCCCGCGGTAGAGGCCGGCGAGCGGCTGGGGTTCCTGCCTGGGGACATGAAAGACAAAGTCGACCCATATATGCAGCCGCTTTATGATGCGTTAAACGATTTTTTGCCATCTAAACAGGTTGGGAAATTAATCGAAGAAAAAAGGATTGAGATTGCGCCGCTTGCTTTCATGCGTGGACGCACTCTAAGCAATGCATTCATTGTCTTGGACGAGGCACAGAATGCGACGACCATGCAGATGAAGATGTTCCTGACACGAATGGGTGAGGGCAGTCAGATGGCAATTACAGGTGACAGCTCGCAGTGTGATTTGCCACGAGGTGTGCCAAGCGGTTTGGTTGAGGCGGAAAAGGTTTTACGCGGTGTCAACGGCGTTGGCATGACTACGTTTAAGGCAGAGGACGTAGTGCGGCACCCAATGGTGGCTCGAATCATTAGAGCTTACGATAGCCATGCGCAGAAATCTGGGTAAGTTGCGCATTTGCGAGGCTCAACCTGTGAAACTGGGGACCTTTAAATGTGTCATTATGCGATAAAACTAATTTATGATCCCCGTTGTGTTGTAAAAGTGGGTCTCACGTTTTCCTCAGATCAAACGTTGCACAAATGTACTATTTGCAAGATGGCTGTCTAATGCCTGCTTCTATTGACATTCTAATCGATGATTGCCGCTGGAAAGCTGATCAGTTGACGGCCCTCTGCGATCGCGCCTTTGGAGCTGTTTTTGCGGATCAGGGTATCAATGGCAAGGGATACGAGATCTCGGTGATGGCATGTGATGATGGACGGATCGCCCAACTTAACGGTGACTTTCGTAGTAAGCCGACAGCAACCAACGTTTTGTCCTGGCCTGCGTACGAATTGTTTCCTTCTGTGCCAGGCGAACCCCCTGCACTCCTGACAGCCGTGACTTCTAACTCGATGAATATTGAACTGGGCGATATTGCAATTTCTTTTGATAGCTGCCAGCGCGAAGCTAGGGCTGTTCAGATTGCGTTCGATGACCATGTTGTACATCTGCTGATCCATTCTTGTTTGCATCTGCTGGGTTATGGCCATGAAAACGATGCAGATGCGGCACGGATGGAAAGTTTAGAAACAAGGCTACTTGAAACTTTGGGTATAGCCGATCCATACTAGGATGATACGCCTCGCGTTGGCGTTTTTTGGGATAGGAGCCATGGGCGACAACATCGAAGGATCTTCTGGAGCGGCGCAAAGCGCGCAGCCCGACGTTAAAGGCCAAGCTGACGGTTTTATTAGGCGCCTTTTTAGTAGCACGAAAATTCATGCGACTGTTGAAACGCCTGAAATGGTGAAGACATCGTCCTTGCCGACAGGAGATTTGGGTAACCTGAATTCGATGCGGCTTGAAGATGTAGCAATTCCACGTGCAGATATCACGTCTGTTGCGGAGGATATTAGCTTAACAGATCTTGTGGCTGTCTTCAAAAATAGTGGCTATTCAAGGTTGCCTGTGTTCAAGGATCAGTTGGATAACCCCGTGGGTTTCATTCATCTAAAAGATCTTGCACTAAAGTATGGTTTTAATGGGTCGAAAATAAAATTTTCGATGCAAGACACTATGCGACCGCTTTTGTATGCGCCGCCGAGTATGACCATCGGTGTATTGTTGCAAAAGATGCAGACGGATCGCATCCATATGGCTCTAGTGATTGACGAATACGGTGGTGTGGACGGGTTGTTGACCATTGAAGATTTGGTTGAAACTGTTCTGGGTGAGATCATAGATGAGCATGATACTGAAGAAGGTGTGATGTGGTTTGAAGAAGCGCCAGGCGTGTACTTGGCGCAGTCTCGTGCATCATTGACTGAATTTGAAGCCGTCTTGGACATCGGGCCTTTGGCAGATACTGATGATGAAGAAGTCGACACGCTAGGTGGTTTAGTCTTTATGCTGACGGGTCGTGTGCCCGCCAAAGGAGAGATCGTGCTGCACCCAAAAGGTGTAGAATTCGAAGTGGTTGATGCAGACCCGCGCCGAATTAAACGTCTGCGCGTGACGCGCGATTCTGTTGGTGGTTAAGGCAGACAATAAATGGTCTAGGTGGTTTTTGACCTGCTTGGCTGGTTTGTTGCTAGCGCTGGGCCACGCGCCGTTTTCTGTTCCGATTGGTGTCGTCCTGGGCCTGCCAATTCTGGCTGGCCTGTTGCTGTGGCAAAGTACGGCATGGGGCGGATTTAGACTTGGTTGGCTAGCGGGTACAGCCTATTTTGCAGGCTCCATGTTTTGGATCGTTGAGCCGTTTTTTGTGGAGCCCGAAATCTTTGGTTGGCTCGCTCCCTTTGCGATTTTTCTATTATCTGTTGGGTTATCGCTATTTTGGGCTATTGGCTTTGGCATCGCTGCACTGGGTACTAGGACAGCGCGGTTGGTTCTTCTGGTTGGCGCCCTAACTTTATCTGAGTTTGCTCGCGCTCACGTGCTGACTGGCTTCCCTTGGGGTTTGTTAGCTTATATTTGGTCAGAAACGTCTGTATTTTATCTGTTGGCGTGGGTGGGTCCACATGGTTTGGGGATGATCACAGTGGCACTTGGTGTGTTGCCTATGGCGCTAACGCAGCGCTGGTTGCGTGCTAGTTTAATGGTGATAGGACCTGCTGCTTTATGGCTAACGGCGCACCAGCTTGCGCCGACGGGGGACGTGCCATTGCGCGATGTGACAGTACGGATTGTACAGTTAAACGCTCCGCAGCATTTGAAATGGCACCCCGATTACAAAGAGCAATTCTTTCAACAAGGTTTGGCATTGTCACGTGGCGACGGTGAACCGGTGGATGTTGTCGTGTGGCCTGAAACATCATTGCCGTTTCGCTGGGGGAGCAATGACCATGTGCTAAAGTCGCTGCGCACTAGTATCAGTGCTGCGCATTTTATTGGTGGCGTTCAGCGGTTCGGTGCGGGAAAGGTGTATAACTCCATGGTTCATTTGGATGCTTCAGATCAAGTATTGGCAATGTATGATAAAACCCACCTGGTACCACTTGGCGAATACATTCCCTTTGCTGATTTTGTTGCACAATTTGGCATTTTTGGCTTTGCAGATGTGAGCCGTATGGGCTTTGCTCCGGGGATTGGCCCACGTGTAATTAGTACCGAAGATTTGCCACCTTATTTACCATTGATTTGCTATGAAGCGATTTTCCCTGGGTTGGCGCAGGTTAAAGGTCAGAGGCCGGAGTGGTTATTACACCTGACTAATGACGCGTGGTTTGGTGAATTTTCTGGTCCTTATCAACACTTGGTTCAAGCTCGTGCTCGGGCGATCGAGCAGGGTTTGCCTGTGGCCCGTGCGGCCAACACCGGGGTGTCAGGCATGATTGACCCTTATGGGCGCGTAATTGCGTTCATTCCTTTAAACACGGGTGACTTTTTAGATGCACAATTACCTGAACCTTTGCCGCCCACGGTTTATTCCCGTTGGGGAGAATCACTTTGGTTGTATCTTGCGATACTTTTAATGTGTGCGATCTATGTGCTTAATCGCAGGCAATCGGCTCTCGGAGGGTCGGCTGTACTTGATGATTAATTTTTCTATTGACCGTCGACAGTGACACTCGTATTCCTGCTAAAGTTCTTTCGCAACGGCTTCCTGGAGCGTTAGATAAACAAACATTGGAGCGATTTTCATGTCCCGTCAAAACTATCTTTTCACTTCGGAGTCTGTATCCGAGGGTCACCCAGACAAAATTTGCGATCGTATTTCGGATGCTATTTTGGACGCATTCCTCACTGAAGAAGAAATGGCTCGGGTTGCGTGTGAAACCTTTGCCACTACGAATCGTGTAGTCATTGGCGGCGAAGTTGGGCTCTCTGCACCAGAAAAATTAACCACTTTTATTGACGGTGTTGAAAATATCGTACGCGAATGCGTAAAGGACATCGGGTATGAGCAAGATGGGTTTCATTGGAAACACATGTCAGTTGAAAACTACCTACATCCGCAGTCAGCACATATTGCGCAAGGGGTGGACAATGATGGTGCTGGTGATCAGGGGATTATGTTTGGTTACGCCTGCACAGAAACGCCTGAGCTGATGCCAGCGCCAATCCAGTATTCTCACGCTATCTTGCGGCGTTTGGCTGACGCCCGTCATGCGGGCGATGTGCCCCAGCTTGGTCCAGATGCAAAGTCCCAATTGTCAGTGCAGTATGTGGATGGCCAACCTGTCGGTGTGACATCGATTGTCTTATCCACACAACATTTGGACGACAGCATGTCGTCTGCCGATGTACAAGCTGTGGTCGAACCTTATATTCGTCAGACTCTGCCAGAGGGCTGGATTTCTGCTGATACGGAATGGCATGTGAACCCAACTGGTAAATTCGTGATCGGTGGTCCTGATGGTGACGCAGGCCTTACTGGTCGTAAGATTATCGTTGACACATACGGTGGAGCGGCCCCGCATGGTGGGGGTGCCTTCTCCGGTAAAGATCCGACCAAAGTAGATCGCTCAGCTGCCTATGCGGCGCGATATTTAGCCAAGAACGTTGTGGCGGCTGGGATGGCAAGTCGCTGCACTATTCAGCTGTCTTATGCAATTGGTGTGGCCAAGCCGCTGTCTATTTATTGCGACACACACGGCACGGGTAAATTGCATGAGAGCGAGATTGAAAAAGCAGTGGGACAGGCAATGGATTTAACACCGCGTGGCATTATTGAACATTTTGGCCTGCGTCGGCCTGTTTATGCCCGCACAGCAGCCTATGGCCACTTTGGCCGTCCGTCGACGCCAGATGGTGGGTTTAGCTGGGAAGCTACTAGTTTGGTTGATGCGTTAAAAAAGGCTGTTTGATCGGGCAAATTTTTCAAATGAAAATCACCTTGGATTGTATCCAAGACCATTTTCGTCTAGGCGCATCCCATGAGAGAAAAACACACATCTGGCGCGCCGAGGAGAAATTTTTATGGGCGTATTAAAGGAAAAGGTTTGCACCAGTCGCATGAGCGCTATTTGGCTGAGGACTTGGATGGAGTCGCGCCTAAAGGGGTGTCATGGGAAGAGAATCCTGATCGCATACCACTTGATTTGGATGCGTTGTTTGGGAAAAAGCCTGTCTGGTTGGAGGTGGGTTTTGGGAGTGGTGAGCACATTGTTCATCAGGCTGCTGAAAATCCAGATGTTGGGATCATTGGGTGTGAGCCTTATATTAATGGTGTTGCGACCTTGTTGGGAAAAATTCGCAAGGCAGGTGTAACAAATATAATGGTCCATCCAGGAGATGTGCGGGATATAATGGACGTGTTGCCAGAAGGCTCGATTGATAAAGCATTTCTTCTGTATCCTGATCCCTGGCCTAAATCACGGCATCATCGGCGACGATTTGTGACGGAAGAACACTTAGTACCTTTGGCAAAGTGTTTGAAAATTGGTGCGGAGTTTCGTGTTGCAACAGATATTCCAGACTACGTCCGTCAGTCTATGGAACAAATTCCGCAGTTCGGATTTACGTGGTTAGCCGAACAGCCGAGTGATTGGCGTGAGCCGTGGGTAGATTGGTTTTCAACACGGTATGAGCAAAAGGCTTTTCGCGAAGGGCGAACAGCACATTACATGACTTTTTTCCGCACTTAGGCCCACATTTCTTTCGTGCATTTTAAGAACAAAGAAACTGAGGCATGGTGTTTGTTGGGGGCCTTAGATATTATCTGCAGTTATTAAATCAAAGGTCGATTTCATGTCTAATCACAGTGTTCCTATCCAAATGACGTCGTATAAGGGAGGCCCTTTAAAAGGGACTGCGATTGTTCCGGGAGATAAATCGGTGTCGCATCGGTCTTTCATTCTTGGTGCGTTGTCGGTGGGAAAGACGAAAATTTCTGGACTTTTGGAGGGGCAGGATGTTCTAGATACAGGTAGAGCGATGGCGGCATTTGGGGCCAAAATTACGCGTACGGGAGATCAAGCGTGGTCTGTGCATGGCGTGGGCGTTGGTGGTTTTGCTGAGCCTGAAAATGTGATTGATTGTGGCAATGCTGGCACGGGCGTAAGGTTGATTATGGGCGCGATGGCAACCTCGCCAATTTCAGCAACCTTTACGGGAGATGCGAGTTTGCGATCGCGCCCAATGGGCCGGATCACCGATCCGTTGTCATTGTTTGGGGCGACGGCTGCAGGCCGTGCAAAAGGGTTGTTGCCATTAACGCTGATTGGAGCGGCAAACCCGTTACCTATTCGCTATACTAGCCCATACGCATCCGCACAAATCAAGTCAGCCGTTTTGCTAGCTGGACTAAACGCACCAGGCGAGACGGTGTTGACTGAGAAAGAGGCGACGCGGGATCATTCTGAGCGCATGTTGCGAGGGTTTGGGGCGCAAATTGAGACTGTGAAAACAAATGCGGGTTATGAGATTACCTTGTTGGGTCAGCCTGAATTGAAGGCTCAA